>DOFS01000145.1 GCA_003523945.1 Nitrospiraceae bacterium
ATTGGCTCAAAAGGGACAGTTGACATTCGACTGGGGGCTCTTCTGGTCTAAGGGACAGCGGATAGGAACCGGGCAAGCCAACGTGAAGGCGTATAATCGCCGATTATGCAATCTCATTGAGGCCGGTAAAGCGAAGCCCTCGTTTCTCGTCACCCACGAGTTGCCTCTTCGGGAGGCTCCGGAAGCGTATCGGCATTTCGATTCGCGGGAATGTGGATGGATCAAAGTACTGCTCAAGCCCGCCGCGTGAGAATGGAAATGGAAAGTCTCCCCAATTCTAACGGTTGTTTGGCCAGTTGCTCAGATGGATAAGGGGCTCGAGATTTTCCGCAAACTCCATATTGATTATCCTGCTGCATGAGGCGAAGGCCGGAAGGGTTTTCCGGCCTGTCGGCCGTGGGTCCAACAGGAACGCCGAGTTTCAGAACAAATCCTTATACATGTGCAGGCTTTGATTCAGAATATTTTGAGCGACTTTTTTCTCTAAAAACTCCTCCACCACGACCGCTTTGTGTTCAAGGGTTTTATACTCTTCAAAGAAATGGCGCATTTCGGAAATAAAGTGTTGGGGCAATTCGGAAATATCTTTAATGTGACTGACACTAGGATCGCCTGCCGCAACCGCGATGATTTTGTCATCGGCCTCTCCGTTATCAAGCATGCGCATGACCCCGATGACTTTGGCAGGCACAATACACATCGGAACCACATCAATTTGTGAAATAATCAGAATGTCCAGGGGGTCTTTGTCTTCACAATATGATTGCGGAATGAACCCGTAATTGGCAGGGTAATAGACGGAAGAATATAACACCCTATCCAGTATCAACAGGCCACTCTCTTTGTCTAATTCATATTTGGCCCTGGTGCCTTTGGGAATTTCAATAATTCCATTCACGAACTCGGGAATCTTGTCGCCAGGGCTAGCATGATGCCAGGGGTTAAAAAACTGAGGCTTTGGTAATTTGTCCATCGTGTTTTCCTGATATTGAGTGGGTGGTGAGTTATGTTATTTCTATGGGGAGGCGATTCAAATAGTATTTCATCAGTTAAACTTGTGTTTCCGGTATCTCGTGCCCATGGCATGAGGTTCTCAATTTTTCCGTTGCATAGTGTGCTCCATTATCTACATTCTGTGTAATAAGGTTGTTTTCCCCCATAGATAGGGCGAACCGGGAAGGTTCTCGCGTGGGATTTCCCTGGCACCCATTCACGCTTCTCCCATCACTTGGTACCCAACCGCAAGGGAGGGACCTGCAAAGAAAATCTCAACCATTCGCACTGGATAGATTGCCACCGCTGAGGCCAGACTTGCTCAGGGGTGGAAGGTGCTGGAAGGGATGGAGGCTCAGGCCTTAGGGAGAAAACCTAATGGGAGAATGATTTCTTTTTTTGATAGATCGATCCTGAAAAATTATCCGGAAGTTTGCGTCGGCCTTGAAGCAAGAATAGCGAACCCTCACTCTCCTGTAAAGTACAGAGAAGCGTTTATGGCTGGATTAGAGCCAGGCCGATCGATTAATCAAACTATCCAGTACGGGCATGGTCGAAGACCGACAAGTCTTCTCCAGACAGGGTGTACGCTTTTCCAAATCCCATCACAAACTGTCCACTCTTCGTATGCAGGTGAAACAGGATAAAGTCCGGCAGTTGCCGTAACAGGCCGGCCATCTTGCCATGCCGCTCCTGATAGCCGTCCAGCACGGATTCGTAGTCGGGGCTCTCGGGTGGGATATGTGTAGCATCACACACGTAATTCACCCTCGTCCTGGCGAAAATTTGTGACGTCGACTGTTCATCGGCGATGATCATGATCCCAACGGTCCCGTTTGCCAGCAGATGACGGGTATGCGCCGCGAGTTGACTGACAAAGATGTAAAAACTGGCCGGAGCCCGGTGCAAGTAGGGGGTATAGCTGCAGTGGGGAATGCCGTCGACCCCGACGGTGGAGAGTTGGAGACTCTGCATACCCTCTATGAGATTGGCGCAGACCGTACCCGGTTGCTCATCGTTCATGAAATTTGACTACCTCCGTGTAAAGGGTTCCTCGCTCTTTCATATGTGTTCTGGAAAGGTTCGTTTCCCCTGTTCCGACGCCTGCCGTCCGGCCCTCTAGATGGACGCTCTCATGTGCCAGCGAGCCTTGTTTGAGTCCTTCGACATGGCTCAGGATAAACTCCGCGAGTTGGTCCGCCTCCACAGGCTGGCATCCGTTCGGTCTAATAAGGCCGGACGGGGCGTCAATGGTTTTGGCTCCTTTTGCCGAAACAAAAGGGGCTCGGCTGCCGGGCCGAGAACCGGCAATACAGAACATCACTTTGACACGAAAACCGGGTACATACGTACGAGAGATTCACCTACCAGAGATCCACCCCTAAATTGGATTTCCGATACTTATCATAAAGCTATAAGGCCAAAACCATAAATCCTGAATGGTCTCCGCTTTCCCCCGGAAATATGGTTCTGTGGCAGATACTCATAGAGTGGGAAAAAATGGCGGATACCTTTTTTGGGAACACGCGAGTTGGAGAGC
>DOFS01000146.1 GCA_003523945.1 Nitrospiraceae bacterium
ATTGGCTCAAAAGGGACAGTTGGCATTCGACTGGGGGCTCTTCTGGTCTAAGGGACAGCGGATAGGAACCGGGCAAGCCAACGTGAAGGCATATAATCGCCGATTATGCAATCTCATTGAGGCCGGTAAAGCCAAGCCCTCGTTCCTCGTCACCCACGAGTTGCCTCTTCGGGAGGCCCCGGAAGCGTATCGGCATTTCGATGCGCGGGAAAACGGCTGGATCAAGGTCCTGCTCAAGCCTGCGGCGTGAGAAGGGAAATGGAAAATACTCACGATTCCACCAGTTGTTGGGGGCTCGAGATTTTCCGCAAACTCCGGATTGAATATCCTGCTGCATGAGGCGACGGCCGGAAAGGTCCACTATGACTTCATCCGGCCTGTCGGCCGTGAGTCCAACAGGGAATGCCGTGTTTCAGAACAAATCTTTATACATGTGCAGGCTTTGATTCAGAATATTTTGAGCGACTTTTTTCTCTAAAAATTCCTCCACCACGACCGCTTTGTGTTCAAGGGTCTTGTACTCTTCAAAGAAATGGCGCATTTCGGAAATGAAGTGCTGTGGCAGTTCTGAAATATCTTTAATGTGACTGACACTGGGATCGCCTGCCGCAACCGCGATGATTTTGTCATCGGCCTCTCCGTTATCAAGCATGCGCATGACCCCGATGACTTTGGCCGGCACAATACACATCGGAACCACATCAATTTGTGAAATAATCAGAATGTCCAGGGGGTCTTTGTCTTCACAATACGATTGCGGAATGAATCCGTAATTGGCAGGGTAATAGACGGAAGAATATAACACCCTGTCGAGTCTTAGCAGGCCACTCTCTTTGTCTAATTCATACTTTGCTCTGGTGCCTTTTGGAATTTCAATAATTCCATTGACAAATTCGGGAATCTTGTCGCCTGGGCTGGCATGATGCCAGGGGTTAAAAAACTGGGGCTTGGATAATTTGTCCATCGTGTTTTCCTGATAAAAAGTGAGAGGTGAATGTAGTTCTTGCTTTCGATACGCATGGCAAATTTTGCGGCGTTAAATGAATGTTGCTTCAGTTGGTCCCACACATGGGATCTGGGTTCCAGCTCTTTGGCCGTCTCGTTTTCTCTCTGTACTTCAACCCCTTTGTTGAGTGCGTCTTGCGAGCGATCCAGGACTTCGCATCCTTCCTTGCATGGACGTTCCCTGATACCTGTTCAAGCATCTCACTTCGTGTGATTTCAGCCCGCGAGGGAGCACGCAGGGAGGAAATTCACACCTATTCGAAATGTACGGATTGCCGTCCGATGGAGTCCGCTATCCTTTGTGAGGGGGAGGATCCAGGAGGAGCCGTGGCTATAGCCAGAGGACCAAATCCCGGGCTACAAAGCCCGAGGTTGCACCATGACGATCTTTTGTGTGGTAGAGAGTTCCCTGAACAGTTATCGGGAAGGTGTCTTCAGTCCTTGGCAAGGATAGCGAACCCTCACTCTCCTGTAAAGTACAGAAAAGCGTTTAGGGCTGGAATAGAGGCCGGCCAATTGATTAATCAAACTATCCAGTACGGGCATGGTCGAAGACCGACAAGTCTTCTCCAGACAGGGTGTACGCTTTTCCAAATCCCATCACAAACTGTCCACTCTTCTTGTGCAGGTGAAATAGGACAAAGTCCGGCAACTGCCGTAACAGGCCTGCCATCTTGCCATGCCGTTGCTCATAGTCGTCCAGCACCGACTCGTAATCGGGACTGTTGGGTGGGATATGTTTGGCATCACACACGTAATTCACCCTCGTCCGGGCGAAAATCTGTGACGTCGACTGTTCATCGGCGATGATCATGATCGCGACAGTCCCGTTTGCCAGCAGATGACGGGTATGCGCGGCGAGTTGACTGACAAAAATGTAAAAACTGTCCGGAGCCCGGTGCAAGTAGGGCGTATAGCTGCAGTGGGGAATGCCGTCGACCCCGACGGTGGAAAGCTGGAGACTCTGCATACCCTCTATGAGACTGGCGCAGACCTTAGCCGGCTGCTCATCGTTCATGGGATTCAACTACCTCCGTGTAAAGGGTTCCTCGCTCTTTCATATGTGTTCTGGAAAGGTTCGTTTCCCCTGTTCCGACGCCTACCGTCCGGCCCTCTAGATGGACGCTCTCATGTGCCAGCGAGCCTTGTTTGAGTCCTTCGATATGGCTCAGGATAGACTCCGCGAGTTTGTCCGCCTCCACAGGCTGGCATCCGTTCGGTCTAATAAGGCCGGACGGGGCGTCAATGGTTTTGGCTTCTTTTGCCGAAAAAAAAGGGGCTCGGCTGCCGGGCCGAGAACCGGCAATACAGAACATCACTTTGACACGAAAACCGGGTACATACGTACGAGAGATTCACCTACAAGAGATCCACCCATAAATTGGATTTCCGATACTTATCATAAAGCTATAAGGCCAAAACCATAAATCCTGAATGATCTCCGCTTTCCCCCGGAAATATGGTTCTGTGGCAGATATTCATAGAGCGGGAAAAAATGTCGGATACCTTTTTGGGGAACACGCGAGTTGGAGAGC
>DOFS01000411.1 GCA_003523945.1 Nitrospiraceae bacterium
AGGTCAAAAAAATTGCCGCTAGCAGGAATATGGCTTTCATGTCTTTACTCACCGGGACCTCTGGGTTGAGATGGTCAACCATAAATCAGCGAATCGGGTTTCTGCTCGATTTGATGAGCCACTCGTTGCAACGTGTTTGTCAGCTGCCGGAGTTCGATGACTAATTGCCCGGTTTCACCCAAAGTTTCGCGCGTGAATTGCTGGATCTCCGGATGGCTCTCCTCAACGATGGACTCCAACGTCTTTCCGGTTCGGGCCAATTGTTCCGCCACCGTCTTGACCGCTGTGACACTCTGGTGAATTCGCGCGACCAGTTTCGGCATGTCTTGGTTCACCGTTGAGGTCAGGATGGCCAGATTCTCGGCAGCTTCGAACGCCCGGTCAATTCCCTGAGCTATCGATTCATTGTGCCGGGCCAATGTGTGAGACACTTTGGAAAGGTCATTCAGAATCCCTTCCATCTTTAAGCGGTTCTCCTCATTCATGAAAGCCGCAGCGTTTTCACTCAACCCATGCAGGCTACTCAAAAGCTTGGAAAGCCCCTGCTCTGATAGGAGACGCGAAATTGCCATATCCAAACGAAAGAAGAGCGAGGGTTTCGTTTGAATCACTGGATATTCCTGACCGGGTTCGGGTTCCAATCTCGGAGCCTCGCGGCTCCCTCCTTCCAAATTCATCGTCGCCAATCCGGTCAATCCTTGCGTCTCCAAGGTCGCGACGGTATCGGTCTTGATCGGGGTTCCCTGTAGAATATCAAGGGTCAAACGCACTTCCTCGGCATTGTCCGGATTCAACGCAATCTCCTTGACACGCCCCACATTCACGCCCCGATATTTTACCGTCGAGTCGACGCTTAACCCGGACACGGATTGCCGCATGTAGGCATGGTACTGGTCGTATGCACCGCGGTAATCTGATTTCCCCAACCACAACACCATTCCCACCGCAATCGCGCCCAGCACAAAGACGAACACTCCGACAATGACGTAATTCACTCGAGGTTCCACGATTACACTCCATATTGACTGTGAGCCACTCTTCCCCGAGGCCCATGAAAATATTCATGAATGATCGGATCGCTCGATTCCGACAGTTCCTGCATCGTCCCTGTACCCAGGATTGTGCCGCTCCCGAGCACGGCTACCCGATCTGCGATTCGCCAGAGAGAATCAAGGTCATNNGCCCATGAAAATATTCATGAATAATCGGATCGCTCGATTCCGACAGTTCCTGCATCGTCCCTGTACCCAGGATTGTGCCGCTCCCGAGCACGGCTACCCGATCTGCGATTTGCCAGAGAGAATCAAGGTCATGGGTGACCATCACCACAGTCAACCCTAAAACAGCTTTCAATTGAAGAACCAACTCATCAAATCCCGCGGCAATGATGGGATCCAGGCCTGCGGTGGGTTCATCCAAAAAAAGCAATTCCGGATCCATCACAATCGCCCGTGCCAGCGCTGCTCGCCTCCGCATACCGCCACTCAATTCACTGGGAAATTTTCCGGCACTGCTCAAGGGCAAATCAACCGTCGCAATTTTCATGGCCACAATGTCGCGAATCAATTCGGCTGAAACATCGGTGTGTTCTTTTAACGGTACGGCCACATTCTCGGCCAACGTCAACGAACTGAATAACGCGCCCTGCTGGAACATGACACCTAAACGCCGGTACACATTCTGTGCGCCCTGCCCTCCTAACCCTGACACGTCCTGTCCGAACAGGCGAATGGTTCCTTCAGTCTGTGGGTGTAATCCAATGATTTCCCGTAGGAGCGTGGATTTTCCTGAGCCATTGCCACCTGCGATGGCAAAAATCTCCCCTGGCACAATCGTCAAATTGATATCCTCATGGACGACGGCGTCCCCAAACCGGGTATACACGTGGCTCACTTCAATAACAGGAGTTGAAGTTTGATTGGTGTCTGAAGCCATCGTTAAATATTCCACCAACTAAAGACAATACTGCACATCGCATCAAACACGATAACCAGAAAAATACTTTGGACTACGCCAATTGTGGTTCTCCGCCCCACATCGTCCACATTGCCCCGGATCTGAAACCCCTGATAACAGCCGACCAGTGCGATGATGACTGCGAAACACGGAGCTTTCCCAACCCCGATAAAAAAATGCCGGAGTGCCACCGCTTCTTCAAATCGATCGATAAACTCCACCCCGCTGACATTGAGTTGACTGGAGGCAACCAATGCGCCTCCAATGACCCCAAGGATGTCCGCATACACAGTCAACAGAGGAACGGCGATGACGAGGGCAAAGACCCTTGGGAGTACCAGCAATTGCATGGGCGCAAGTCCCATGGTCCTGACAGCATCCAACTCCTCCGTCACCTTCATCGTTCCAATCTGAGCGGCATAGGCTGATCCCGAACGCCCGGCAACCAAAATGGCGACGATCAGTGGAGCAATTTCCCGAAACAACGAGATGCCGACGAGATCCACCACAAAAATATTGGCTCCAAACTGAAGCAATTGTTCGGCACCCTGATAGGAAATCACCACGCCCATCAGAAAGGCGAGTAGCCCGGTAATCGGCAACGCATGATATCCATCCCGATCCAGACTATGGAATAACGCCCTCCACCTGATCAATGAAGGCCGTCGGAGTGAATGGACGACATGAACCGCCGCCTCTCCGACAAATGCCAGAGCGTTCACCATATGGCCGGTATGCCGAACCACCCACCATTTGAAATTTTTTGGCGTGCGCTCTTTCAGGGGCAAAGCGGGATGGATTCGATCCCAGTGGTTCGAGACTAATTGCATCAGTTCCTCAAATTCCGGACGTAGGCCTTTTAGCGAGACTTGGTGTCCCTTTGAGCGAAGCTCCATGATCGTCCGATACAGCACAATCGCACCACCCGTATCCATGGCCCGAATATTCACAACATCCCATACAAGATCTCTCACCAGCGGCCACTGGATTTCCGTCAGTAACGTATTCAGCATTGTGAGATGCGGGATGATCCATGATCCTTCACAACGAATGACGGAATCATCCATGATAAGGACATGAGGCGGTCTATTTTGATGTGTTCCAGTCATAGGTAACCGGAAAAATTGCGTGAGAAGATAACCACCAGGTTTTGGGGACCAAAGCCGGGCCTTACCTTTTTTCTCTAGGACAAACCAACTGCAATGGGAATGCCTGGAAACATGGACAACGCCACAAACTTTCCTTCCGCATGATGATCTCTTGAAAAACCAAGTTAGAACGCCGGACTTGGGATTTTTTTCTTAAAATCACCACCTCTTGGATACCCTACCAAAAAATCATATTTCTTCCACATTGGGGACAGTGGCGCGAAATGCTACATCTGAAATGTTATCAATTTTCAAAATTCTCTGAAAATCCTTGAGTTCTGAGTGTTTTACCTTTTGAGCACAACCCTTGCTGTCGTTTTTCTCTCAGGAGTGAAGATAAATATTTTTTGCAACCGATATCGATGACCACAAACATTCCCCCAATCAATATCACCATCGCTCAACGGCTAAAAGAAGTGGCTGAACTTCTGCACAGCCAGGGAAGCAATCCCTTTCGTGTTCACGCCTATCACCATGCCGCCCGGACACTCGAACAGTTGGAACAACCCATCGACGATCTGATCCGCACTAAGGGGGTCGAAGAGCTGAAAACGCTTCCCGGTATCGGAGAAAGCCTGGCTCGGGCCATACGGGAATTGGTCCTTAGAGGAAGATTACCGATGCTCGAACGGTTGCGAGGTGAAGCAGAGCCTGAAAGTCTGTTGGCCACAATTCCTGGAATCGGGAAAAAAATGGCCGCTCGCCTCCATCATGACTTGGAAATCGATACACTTGAAGAACTGGAAACGGCCGCTCATGATGGGCGGTTACGGCAGGCAGGCGGTATTGGAGATAAACGGCTGGCCGGGATTATTGCCTGTTTAACTGAACGATTGGGACGGGTTCGAGCCAAAACTCATCAGGTTACGCAAAGCATCCCCTCCATCGAAGAACTGCTGGATGTGGATCGGGAATACCGGGACATGGCCAAAGCCGGACTGCTGCATTGCGTTGCTCCACGCCGGTTCAATCCCACCCATGAAGCCTGGCTCCCCATCCATCATACACAACGGGGGGATCGGCACTACACGGCCTTATTTTCCAACACGGCCCGGGCGCATCAAAAAGGGAAAACCCGCGACTGGGTCGTACTGTTTTTCGACGATAGGGAGAAAGAGGCCCAATGTACGATCATCACCGCTGAATGGGGAATCCTGGAGGGGCGACGAATCGTGAGGGGCCGGGAAGGGGAATGCCTCCGCTATTATGAAAAACAGACAGCCCCAGAACAGGAGACCGTCACCTCATAAAGATTTTGATAGGAAGGAACGACAACCGACATGCCGTTGGTCGACATTCAACATCTCGTGTGTGAAATTCATGGAAAGAGGATCCTTCAGGATCTCACTCTCCCTATTGTGGAACAGGAAATCCATGCCTTGTTAGGAGCCAATGGCTCCGGGAAAAGCACCTTGGCCTATGTCTTAATGGGTTGCCAGGGATTTGCTCCCACCAGCGGACTGATGACCTTCAAGGGGAAAGATCTTGGGCCTTTGCCGATGTTTGAACGAGCACGATTGGGCATGACCCTCGCGTGGCAGGAACCGGCTCGCTTCGAAGGCATGACCGTCTCTCAATACATCAGGATAGGAAAACCGGACATCGATCCCGCGCCGTATCTCACCAGGGTGGGACTCTCCCCTGATACCTATGGGAACCGCTTGGTTGATACATCATTGAGCGGGGGCGAACGCAAACGTATTGAGTTGGCGGCCGTCCTCGCGATGAAACCCCTATTCGCCATTCTGGATGAACCCACTGCCGGGATCGACATGCTTTCGGTCCAGGACATGATGCATGTCATTCGTTCGTTTAAGGAGGGGGGCGCCTCCGTCTTGCTGATTACTCATCAGGAAACAATTGCCTTGATGGCCGATCACGCCTCGCAACTCTGTGGGGGACGGGTTATTGCCTCGGGCAATCCTAAGGACATTGCCGACCAGTATAAAAAAGGGAGTTGCGTTCGATGTGATGGTGAACGCTGTATACCATTGACCATTGCCAGGTAGGACCCTATGCGCGAACTCAAAATTCTGACTGACACATTCCAATCGCTGGGCGGGGACCCTGAGGTTTTTCAGGATCGGCACATTGCCCATATGGCCGCCAGCGGCCATCGGCTGGTCAGTCAACGGGAAATTCCCGGCATCACGATTGACGCGCAAGAAACGGGAGACGGCATCACCAACACCATCATCATTGAGAAGGGGAAGCGCATAGAACTACCGATTCATCTCTGCCTGGGCATTACCGAAAAAGCCGGAATTCAACGCATTCAGACCAGGCTGGTTATCGAAGAAGGCGCGTCGGCTTCATTTCTTGCCCACTGTCTGTTCCCATTTGTGGAGTCTGGAGAGCACCGCATGGATGCCACGATTGAGATCAAAGAAGGTGCGCATGTGCGATACCACGAAAGTCATTACCAGGGAACGCACGGAGGCATGGTCGTTGTTCCCAAGGCCATTATTGCAGTTGGACCCGGCGCACAGTATTTTTCTGATTTTTCTCTGGTGAAGGGCCGGGTCGGACAGTTGAACATCGATTACGTGGTGCAGGTGGACACATCCGCCGTGGCAGAACTCACCTCCAAAGTATTCGGGCGGGAAAGCGATAGCATTCATATCAAGGAAAAAATGGTCCTGGCCGGTGAATATGCGAAAGGGCTCATTAAGACACGTGTGGCGTTAGAACATGACGCTCAGGGTGAAATGACCGGCATCATGGAAGCGCACGCCAAAGGAGCACGCGGCCATGTAGATTGTCGGGAAATCATCAAAGACCGTGCGGTTGGCCGTGCCATTCCCATCGTAGAAGTCACGCATCCAGAAGCAAAAGTCACACATGAAGCCGCCATCGGAACAGTCGATAAAAAGGAGTTAGAAACCTTAATGGCGCATGGACTCGACCCGGAACAGGCCACGGAACTCATCGTCAGCGGCATGCTGCAATAGGCCTTGTCTCCTTTTCAAGAGTTCGGCGTGTCACTGGAGGGAAGAATGAATAACGAAATGCAAACACATCTCCAAAAATGTCCCATCCAATCACCCGTAACAAAACATATCGACACTTCGGACGTGCCCGGATCGGCTACGGGAGCGGTTCTACCTGTGACCCCGTTGAAATCCGTTCAGAAACCAGACAAACACCTATCCACTTGTTCATGGCTTTCCATGGAGGGATGGGTGACCGCACCCCTCAGTCGCAGACAGATGATTGCGACGGCGATTTTGGTCGCCGCGTCAGTCGTGTTGGGAAATCGACGCCCATGGGCAGCCACCAGGTATCCAAAAACCATTAAGCTCCTTGAGTCAGCCCATGCTCAGGAAGTGGCGAAGTACTACCAATACATGGCATTTGGACGCAAGGCCAAAGAAGAAGACTATAAAGGCATTGCCTATTTGTTTACCGCGTTGGCCGCCGCAGAACTGATTCACGCTCAGAACTTTGAAAAAATCCTCTCTCGTTTGGACGTGGAAATAACCCGGACGGGCAAGCCGCAGATAACCGTTGCCCGGACACACGACAACCTGATGAAAGCCGCCGATGAAGAAATCAATGACATCGATACCTTCTATCCCAGCATGATCGCCCACTTAAAACCTGAAGGACTCCAAGATGCAATCACCTTTGCCACGTTTGCCTGGGAGTCTGAGAAGCAGCATCGTGATATCCTCCTGAAAATTCAGCGTTGGGCTCCCTGGTTTTTTGAAAAAGTCGCCAAAAACATCGATGAAGAGACCGACAAATACTTTGTCTGTCAAATTTGCGGGTCCACGGTAGATGAAATTCCTTCCGCCACATGCCCGATCTGCCATCTTTCATCGGAACACTACCGCAAGATTGAGTATCCCGCATAACGGTCTCTCAATCGGGAATCTTCTCTCCTATTGTGGAAATCCGTTTTCGAGGATGTGAAAGTACGTACGGGCAAAGAGACCTATACACGACAACAAGTGCGAAATTGTTCAAGAGGGGAAGAAGACACCTTCATAGCTCTGCGTTCTATGGTAACCAATTCTGACCTATGAGCAGACCTGGTCAGTTTAACCTGATGGAAGTCCACCCACTCCCAACATGACCCAACCACTGCGTGATCTGGAAACAGAAAGCCATGCCTCGTCCCTCAGGCATTCATCGAAAGCAAAAAATTTTCATGCCACCACACAGTGTTTGGCCGCATGCTCAAGAACCTGCTGGACATGCACCTCGACCTGTCTCAGCACCGACGGCGAGACCGCATAGCCGTCGCTCTCATAGGTCAGAATCGGCATCCCCTGCTTAATACTGCACGGCTTGAGGATCGCCTCCGAGATCCGGTATTGCAGACAATTGAATGGTCCCAGGAGGATAATGCCGTCATAACCTTCACTGGCGGCTTCAAGCCCCTTGCCCAAGGTCGGAATAATCTCGCCATAAATGGTCGGCGAAATATGCTCTGCCGCTTTCTCAAATAGCGAGGCGACATTATTGGCTCCTGCGACCAGCAATCCTGTTCGACGAAAAAGCCCACGGTAATAGTGCTCGGACCATTCTACGGTCTGGTGACCCAACCACTGCTGCAGATACTCCCTGCCATCGGGCTGAAGGATTCTTGTGCACGCCTTCGCCATGGCCAAACCTCCCGGTTTCATCCCCCACCCGTCGGCATTTCTTGTGATCCGGTCGTAGGAGTCATAGAGCACGAGGTCACCCAGATCAACCGGCTTGAGAATAATGCCTTTTTGGTTATACCGGTCACGCACACCGTCCATAAAAAAAGGACTGAAGCGGGTAAAAAAATCCCCCGTGACCACCACCCGCGGACAGGTCAAGGGATCCCGTTCACGTGGAAAGGCGGCAAGCCGATCGATCAATCCAGGGAGTCCGGCTTGAAATTGATCGAATGAGCGAGCAGCGTGTTTGAATCGCTGCCACTCGGCTTTGAGCTGGTCCACGCTTTCAGGTGTACCCACAACCCGCAGAACCTGCTCGATTTCAACGAGGATGTCTGCCACATGCATCGTCGGTAATAGATGCTTCGGCAGGGATGCCGGGTCTAATCCTCCGTAATTATTTTCCGGTCCGGGACTCAAGAGAAAAATGTCGGACAGTCGTTGTTCGGCAATAAACCTCTCAAAATACCCCATGTAACAATCGGTCACGCAGGGGGCACCACCACGGATCATATAGAAGCCGGCAATTTCACCGGGACGACGGTGCTCAGCCACCTGAAGCAACTGCCCAATACAAATGGGCAGGGGGAGACACTCACGACCCGAGGTATGTTGAAGGCCACGGTCAAGCTGGCTTCGATCCAGGGGGACGAGGTCGCCGACATGCAACCCTAACCACTGAGCCGACATGGCCGCCGCCTGGGTATGGTAGTCGGAAAAATTCGGAAAATAAATTTTTACCCGTGGATCGTCTAGCCGCACCTGCTCCCCGTTCGAACGTGCGATGTGCCCGCTCGCTGTCAGCCGGCATGGGATAAACGGCTTGCCCGGGCTGGTTTGCGCCTCACGGTAATTCTCGACGATGTCCAGGAAGGCCTCCAGCCGTGTCTGTACGCCCGCATCGGCCGTGTGCGCGTCGATTTCAAGAATCAGATAGGGCTTGGCGCCCATCTCGGAAGACAGCACGGAATGCGTGAAGGCATCGATGGTGCAACTAAAATTACTCACGCAGAGCAAAAACAGGTTCGGATATTTTTTGGCCACGGCCATCGCATTTAAAATCTGGTTTGCAAAATGCCATGACGTGGATCCGTCTTCGATGGACGCGAGGCAATCGGCTGGAATCACGGGAACCCCCATACTGGATAGTTTCTTCCCCACCGATTGAGACGCCTCCTGGGTAAATGCACTGTAGCTGTGCCCGGCGAGTACAATCGCGGGCTTTCCCGAGGCCACCGCCTCGTTCAAGGCCGATTGACCAAGGTCCCGAAGTGCCTGCTCGCTTTCTCTCTGAACCCGGATAGCGGACTTCCATGCCTGCTGAGCCAACTCGCGCGGCAAATGCAAATCCCCCACAGCCATATCCACAAGGGCCACACACCCCTCATAGCCGTTCACAAAATCTAATACCGGCGAAAGAAAGCGAATATGGGAAAAGGCTTTGGTCATAAAGTACGGACAGGCTTGGGTGATCGGACACAAATAGCATTCCCGGCAGGCATTTTGATGAGGCATGCGCGTCACCTGAGGCAGGAAAACCAGATCCAACTTCTTTCGGGAAAGATCTAACACCGCGCCGTGGGCAATTTGTATGGGAAAGCAGAAGCCCGCATTCGACTTCAGATCGCCACGCGGGTCCACATCCGATAACACCACTTCCATCCCCAGGCTGGAGAAAAAGGTTGAATAGAGCGGATAGAGGGAATGCGTCATGAGCGCTCGTGGGATCCCGATCTGTTGCTTCTTTTCTTTCACACCGGGGGTCAGGTGGTTAGGGTGGCCGAGGGAGGCTTCCACAAGTGACTTCGCGCTATCCAAGGCACGCTTGACACCCCAGCCAATGTGATTCCCCCCTTCTTCGTTGGGAGTGGTGGACATAGGGGGTGGGGCACTGGTGAAAATTAATTTGGCCCGCTTCTCGACCAGGTCGGGAGCCGCAACGGTTCGGAACTTTCTTTTCCACACGCTTTCAAAAAGGCTGCAACGACCGCCGAAGGGAAACCGCCGGCCGGCGACGATAAACCGGTCGATACTGCAATACATGGCGCAGGCCCCGCAGGTAAACCGCCCGGCTAGCGTCATCTCCGGTTCGGCCAAGGCCAGCAGATTGGTTGCCGTGCCGAGTGCGCCACCGGACCTCCGAAGTGCGAGCAACCCGACCCCCAGAGCGCCCAGTAACTCAGGGCTGGGGGGAATGACGATATCGCGTCCGATACTATGGGCGAAGGCGTGGCCAATCGCATGATTCAACGCGACGCCGCCCTGCAGAAACACTTTCTTTCCCACATAGCGCGGCCCCTTCACTCTATTGAGATAATTGCTGACGATCGCATAGACCAATCCCGCAACAATGTTGTCACGTGGGTGCCCCCCCTGTTGCGCGATGCGAATATCAGAGTTGATGAAGGCGGCGCAGGTCGCCTTGAAATGGACCGGCGAAGGCGCGTCCAGGGCGATGTTCGAAATTTCCGACACATTTATGCCCAGATCACCATGAGCACTCTCCTCGAGGAACGATCCGGTCCCGGCCGAACATGCGTTATTCATGGCATAGTCGATGGGAACCCCGTTGCGCAGATAAATATATTTGGAGTCCTGCCCGCCGATTTCAAAAATCGTGTCCACACCGGCATCGAAATGGTTCGCCCCCGCAGCGTGAGCCGAGATTTCGTTGTAGACATATTCGGTGCCCAAATAGGCACCGACAAGTTCTCGTGCTGAACCGGTCGTTCCCACGAGACCCACGGCACGATTCCCAAGTTGATTCACCAGGGCTTGAAGGCATTCACGAGTGGCCCTCACAGGATCTCCCTGTGTGCGCGCATAATGGGAAGCCACCACGCCATACGTGGCGGGATCCAGCAGAATGGTCTTGGTAGTTGTCGATCCCGCATCGACTCCAAGGACCATCATGCCATCGGGGGGCGCTTGATGTGGCAAGGCCGGAATAATTTTTACGCGATCGGCATAGCGATGAAGCGGCGGGAGATGGCCAAGGCTGGCCTGAGCCGAGATATGAGGCGAGGTGTAAACCGGCTCATCCCGAGCGATCAACGCACTGCCCCAGGCTTCGAACCAGGGACTCTCCGGCAGCACAACAAAATCCGTGGCCGGAAGCTTTTCGCGCAAGGCCGCCAGCATGGCCGCATTACGGGTCACCCCACCGGTCAAGAGCACCCGTTTCGGCTCGTGCATTCCTTTCTCCAACAACGCAATCACCTTGTTGGACATACTGTCATGAAGCGTATGTAAAATATCTTCGGGGGTGGCCTCGTTCCGATTCAGCTTATGGGTGATATCCGATTTGCAGTGCACGGAGCAGCGGGAGGCCAGGGGCACAACTTTCCCGCTGAAAGAACGCTGGATCGCTTCGTGCGCTTCCAACCCCATCCGGCCGATCTGCTGCATAAAAAATTCCCCGCTTCCGGCCGCACATTTATTATGAGATAAGACATTGGTGATCCTTCCATCCACGAGGAGATAAACCAGGAAGGATTCGCCCCCAAGACAGGCCACCGCGTCAAACCGGCCTTCCACCTCGCCAAGCGCTCGCTGAATTGCGGCCACTTCAGGAATATGCCCAAGCTGGCCGGACACGCCATAGTATTCCGCATCCCCGAACTCCGGATTGGCGAGCAATTCCTCAAGCACCTGCAGGGGACGCCCTTGATGAGCCACCACCTTGCCAGTCCTCGTATCACCCCGGAGCGCTGCCACCTTCACGGTCAGAGCACCGATGTTTACACCAATATACGACATGGCAAAACCTCCCGGAACCAGAGAGTGGATACATCCCTCAGCTCCCAACAGGGCCTGAAAAACTCATCACACGCCGTTTGTTCAGGCATACTTTCCTCTTGGATGACATTTTGAGGGTCAAACATCAAAATCAACCCTTCTCTTGCGGAATACTTCATCTCCCATTGAAGTGCTCGATATCAGTTACACAGCATTATCCGGGGACCCTGCTTTACAGAGAGCTCACGACGCTCCACCTTCAGAGAGGTGCAGGAAGGGAGCCAGAAAGGTCAGAAGACATCTTTGGGGAAGGTGGGGAGAAACAAGGGAGATTTGAGAAGACGCGAGACCCACTCCTGCTACTGTGACGCGTTTAGGGGCAGAAGATAAATTACCCTGAAGTGAAATGCGACAGACAGTCAAAAGTCTTCAGCAGACAACGTTACCAGAGACAGTTTACGACTGTGACGCTGGCCAAACCTCTTTTCCTCCAAAATAAGAGAGGCCCAATACCAGTCTCTA
>DOFS01000340.1 GCA_003523945.1 Nitrospiraceae bacterium
TATCTTCATTACTTCCCACTAGCATTGAAGTACTTTGCTGGACGCGCTTTCGACCACGGAATGGCCTATCGTTCGGAAGATTATAAAGCCGTAGCGCTCTGGCTGCCTCCCGGTGTCGGTCCTGACGAAGAGGCGCTCGGCACGGTCTTGCAAGAAGGCGTGGCCACTGAACTGCAAGGGGAGGTATTTGCCATACTAGAGCAGGCAAGCGCGTCGCATCCGCCGGTTCCACATTGGTACCTGCCTGCCATTGGGGTTGAGCCAATATGTCAGGGCCAGGGTTACGCCAGTGCGTTGCTTGCACAGGGCGTTGAGGTGTGTGATGGCGCTCACGTTGCGGCTTATCTTGAGGCGACCAACCCGGCCAATATTCCTCTCTATAGACGCTTTGGATTCGAGGTTGTGGGAGAAATTCAGGCTGGCAGTTCACTACCGATTATCCCCATGCTCCGTGCCGCACGTTAAGTGAAAACATATGGCCCTTGTGTTTCGAGGGCACACATGAGTGACCGAAATGCCAGGGAACTGCATGAGCACTTGAGGGAAGAAGATGCGACCGGAAGCCATTCGGGTGAACTCATTGAATTGGGAACGACAATGAAGTTATTTTCAGAAAATTCGATGGCATGTGATACGGCTAGAAATAGGCAAATCCTGCCCTAATGCGGATCCGCCTAAACATTGTCACGCCTACAACCCGCACCTTCGAAGACAACCGAACCTATGATGGAACAACCTCTTCTTGACCTTTACAAAAAGCACGAACCTACGATCGTCGCAGTCAAATCGCGCTGCCAAGAAGAGATGGAAGGCCCCTTCCTCACGGCTCCCAACGACGACTATTGGCGATTGCCGAGAAAGGTCGCTTTCGTAGGCCAAGAAACCAAGGGATGGACAAACGAAACCGACATTTATGCACAGATGGCCACCTACTCCCGCTTCAATCTTGGCAAAGCATACTATTCCAGCCCCTTCTGGAATATTATTCGCAAGTTTGAAGCTGCCCTGACGGGTTCGACTTTTTCATTAGCTTGGTTGAATCTTAATCGATACGATGAGGGAGGTGGACGACCATCGGTGGAAAATCAGCGAATACTCGCAGAACTTGATTTTCTGTTGTTGGAAGAACTGACTCTGATCAATCCGGCTGTCGTTATATTCTTTACTGGTCCAGAATACGACCAACGGATTAGCAAATTACTTAAAGCAACGCCACTTGAAATTGAGAGCTTCCCCCCACGCCAACTATGTCGGCTTCGGTCACCTGTTTTGCCCAGCGTCATCTTTCGGACTTATCACCCAAAGTACCTTCGTCTCTCTAAGATCGAACAACCAGTTATCGACTCGATCGTCGCGGTAGCGGAACACGGATAAGAGGTCAGGCATGACTATCGATTTATTTTGAAAGGTATGCATGATGCGTGTTGTCATCTGCCGCAGCATGAAAGAGGGTGCCGCTTTGGTTGTCACCGGCAAAGACGTGATAAAGAGCTTCGCGGAATTTTAACGAGGTGTTCAAGCCATAGCTGCAACCTTCAAAATCCATCCATAGATCAATTGTCAATGCTCATGCCTGACCCTAAGCACTTGTTCATTGAGAACGGTATGTGACCCACCGCTTGGCAAAACCCCGTATCTTTTAATACATCGAAATGTAGTATAATCGCCAGAGAAAACACTCGGCGATTGAACACCAAATCCCGATGGTATTTGAGCAGACAGCTCAACCTCTGAGTCCGATTCTGTGGGGAAGATCAAGAGTTTTTTTGACACCGTTTATACCCTCCATCAAGATTTGCCGCGCATATTTTTAAACAATCGAGAGTTTCTAAAAACTAAAGAAAACGACTGACCAGGCATGGGGGCAACCTAGGGATTTCTCCAGTATCCGAAAAGCAAAAGGCATGCTAATTATGCTGAAATCGGAAGAAGTAGGAAGAATCAGGACTGCTTGTCTGTATGGCTTTGCCCAATGAATAAAATGCCAAAGCCCCCGTCCACTCTCGCAAAATTAAGCTGTCCAAAGCTCTTTAATGTTAGTCCTCGTGAACGTTTATTTTCACTGTTGGATAAAGAGCGAGATAAATGTCCTACCATATGGATCGCTGGTCCGCCGGGATCGGGGAAAACAGTGCTCGCGGCGAGTTATCTTGAAACACGAAAGCTGCCTGCTATCTGGTACCAAATGGATAGCGGCGATGCTGATCCGGCCACGTTTTTTCACTATCTCGCATTGGGTGGTCGCAACGCGGCCGGTCGACGGCGCATACGACTTCCCAGCTTGACGCCAGAGTATTTGCCTGACCTGCCTGGATTCACGCGGCGATTCTTTCGGGAGCTTTTCTCTAAATTGCGACCGCCGGTCGTGATGGTGCTGGATAACTATCAGCAGCTGCCTGTCGAATCTGTCCTTCACGAGGTGATCCAGAGGGCTCTTGCAGAATTTCCCGCCGACACCAACCTCATCGTCATTAGCCAAGTGGAGCCACCTCCTCATTTTTCACGGGAACTCGTTAACAAGCTCATTTTCCAAATTGGATGGGAGGATTTGCGCCTTACGCAGCATGAAACAGCCGCTCTGGGCTCAGGCATAGAGGGATTGGATGAGGCAACGATGGAAGTATTGCAGGAACAGGCCAATGGATGGGCCGCTGGTATTGTTCTTATGCTGGAGCGGTTCAAGGAAACCGGCTTTGTGAATCGTATTTCGCAGTCCGGAACTATGACGTCGGTGTTTAATTACTTCGCTGGACAAGTATTCGACCAGGCCGCCATCGGGTTCCGTGAGTTCCTTATGCGTACGGCTATGTTACCGCGCGTAACAGGGGCAACAGCTGCAGAGATCAGCGGTGACCCTCGAGCGGAGCAATGGCTCGCGGTTCTATACCGTCGCCGGCTGTTTACTGACCGTCGGAACGAAGACACATTGCATCCCCACTATGCATATCATGCCTTGTTCCGCGAATTTCTGCTCGATCGCAGCAGGAATTATTTCTCAAACAATGAACTTCATGGTCTGAAACGACTCGCGGCAGATATTGCTGCTCGTACGGGCCAAATGGGTGCGGCCGCCAACCTTCTCGTCGAAACTAAAGAGTGGGGCAAACTCAACCAATATATCTGTGCCCACAGTGCTTC
>DOFS01000271.1 GCA_003523945.1 Nitrospiraceae bacterium
ATGACTACATGATAGAAGAAAAGCTCGAAGCCGGCATCGTCCTGGTCGGGACCGAAGTCAAAGCCTTACGGGAGGGCCGCCTGAATTTGAAGGAGAGCTACGCCGCCATCATCAATGGAAAAGCCATCCTGCATAATTGCCATATCGGCACCTACAGCCACGGCAATCAAATGAATCACGAGCCGTTGCGCGCACGAACCCTGCTATTGCATAAAAAAGAGATTGAGCGTTTGGCCGAAAAAGTTCAACAGAAAGGACTCACCCTCGTCCCGCTTCGGCTCTATTTTAATGACAGGGGGCGGGTGAAGTTGGAAATCGCCCTAGGGCGTGGGAAGAAAAACTACGACCGGCGGGAAACCATCAAAAAACGGGAAGCCGGCCGCGAAATCGACAGAGCCATGAAAGAGTCGCGCTCCTAGGATTCGGTCGAACGTGCCCTGCCATCGTGGGTTTTTGGGGATCATACAGAATATACAGCTCCCCGCTCTTTCATGTGAGTCCCTGAAAGGTTTGTCTTCCTGGTCCGACGCCTGCCGCCCGGCCCCATGGGAGGATGCTCTCATCACTCGGCGGGCCTTATTTGAGTGCAACGAGTTGGCCCGCCCTTTCCTGGTTTGCGTCCGTCCATTCTATTGTGGCCGGGCGGGGCGTCAATGGTTTGGGGTCCTTTTGCCGAAACAAAAGGACCTCGCCAGCCGTGGCGAAACCCGGCAACACAGAAAATCATGTTGACATGTTGATACGATGCTTAGGTATACAAGTGCGATGGAATCAACTGTTAGCACTTTTTTTCTGGCAAACCCCAGATGGATTCTGATACAAACTTTAAAGCTGGTTGGCCATCATCTTTTATAGGATCCCTTCCTATCGCATTTTCAAAATCCCAAACGTTCTAACTTCTCCACTCTCCTGAATTCATTTCCGCGAGGAAAATCATTTTGTGACATACGTTCAATTTTGAACAATTGTGCATTTTGTGCAATTATAGACGGACTTGTTTAATTAAGGAGAAGATGCAATGAGCCGTTTGACTATTGAATTGACTCCCGAACAACTTCAACGTCTCAAGGCCATGGCCGCCTTACAAGGCAAAACCATCCAGGAGTATATATTAGAGCGGTCCTTGCCCGATTTACCCACCTGAGAATCTATGACCGAGGAAAAAGCCTTGCACCAACTTGAACAGTTACTTCAATCTCGAATCGAAGCCGCAGAACGGGGAGAAATTTCCTCACGCACACCTGCCCAAATTTTTGAAAGTGTTCGCCGCGAATTGAGTTGATGCACACTTATGAATTAACTAAGCATGCCGATGCTGACCTTGAAGGTATAGCCCGTTATACGATTAAATAATGGGGGGAAGACCAAGCCAGTCTGTATATCGAAAAACTCCATCAGTGTTTTCAAAATCTTGCCAGCAATAAAGTCAGATCTAAAAGCTTTTCACAGCGGTTCCCTCATGTGTTTGTAATTAGTGGTAAACATCATTGCGTCTTTTATCTGCAGCATGAAAAAGGAAAAAATATCATCCTTGCGGTGCTACACAAACGAATGAATATGAGCATTGAGCTTTTAATACTTTCTCTAAAAATGAATTAACTGATCTTTTTAAACCCCGGACAGAACCTTCGGCTATTACCCTCGATTAAAACCATACATAAAGAAATCCTAATCTAAAATCTCCATGCTCGATTGACAAAATTTAGGTCAATGCTTACAATTGTAAACATTATGGAGGAACTAGTATGCGCGAAGCGTTAATTCTTGCCATCCTCAGGGAAGGCAACAAATATGGGCGAGAAATCCGTGACGAGTGTGAAACCCGCGCAGGCCATAATGTACCTCTCGGTTCTTTGTATACGACATTAACAAGAATGGAGGAGAAGGGGCTTGTTCGTTCGAAAACGGAGAAATCAAGTGCTGGAAGAGGTGGAAATCGTCGGAATTACTACCAAATCACCGGGGCAGGTGAACATGCACTTTCGGGCTATGTTGAAAAAAGAGGATATATACTTAATCTAGTTCCGGAATATGATTGACTATAACTCAATTCGAAAAATTACTAACCGGGTAATAGGCCTCTTCATTTTTCTATTGGTTATGCCATTAATGGGAATATGTACATTGCTGATATGGGGATTTGGAGATGGAGTAGTATTTGAACGCAAAAAAAGTCCAACAATTGGCACGGAGCTTCTCTTTTTCAGAATTGCCAATAACGATGTTAAAAATATTTTTCAAAAGTTAGGTTGGTTGAGCCTCCCGCATATTTGGCAGGTAGTGACAGGGGAATTGGTACTAATCATTCCTACGCTACAAAGAAAACCTCAATATCGCAGTTACTCGCAAAACCCAGACGGCTGGCTCCGAACGGGTAGTTTTCTAATACCTCGCCAATATCGAGAGCCTATGCTTGGGGATTTGCTTGAAGACCGAGAGCAAATGCGAGTCACCGGTAAGCATTTTGTTTGGATCGAACTCGCAACCTTCTTTCAACTTCTATTTGCATGTGCCAGTCGCCCAAAAATATGGATTTCTGGTTTGGTAGGTTGGTTTGCGCGTTCGTTTCTTTCATGACATAGAAACTAATTGAACCATTAGGGCTGTTACAGGGGACTTTTCGTCCGTTCCCGTGAATAGGCTCTTAATTATTTGAAAAAATACTCCCCCTTACCACCATTTCGTTTTAATAACTTTTATTAGATATTAACAAAATCCCTGATTTTTGGCCTTCCTATGCCCCGACAATGGCGTGGGAGGATATTCCAATAGTTGCGACTCTCCATTTCCTTTTCCCTGACGCCTGCTGCCTGGCTCTTGGGGCGGACGATCTTTACAATTGGCAGCCCTTGTCCGAGCGCAGCGAGTTGGGCTGCCTCCTAAGACTTGCGTCCGCCCTATCCGATTTGGCCAGGCAGGGCGTCAATGGTTTTGGCTACTTTTGCCGAAACAAAAGTGGTTCGACTGCCGGGCCGAAACCCGGCAACGATCGTACTCGTTGGAAAATATTTGGAGGGAATTAAATACCAGGATCCCAAAAAAGCAATTGCAGTTTAAATGCTTGTTATAGATCCCCCAAATTCGGACTCTTCATTCTGTCATTTTTGATTGAATCGCCCATCGAGCTGGAAGGCCGAGCCCTCGCCTTTTTATCCGTTCGGCAGGAGCGGTCCGGTCTCGGCGTCATCTTTAGGCATTAGGTCCCCCCATATGAGATGTTAATTGCCAACCAGGAAGTGAGCTTCTACACTCACTGTTATGTCCAATCCCACTGATCAGCTCTCTTCATCAGATCCGGCGTCGCCTGTCTTTCGGACCGGAGAGTTTAAAGGCCGTGAGGGATTAGTCCGCAATATGTTGCGGCGGCTGGAACGAGGGGAATCTTTGAGCCTTGTTGGAGGGCCAAAGTTAGGGAAAACTTCTTTACTGCTCCACCTCGCCTGGCAACTGAATCATGCAGGCCCTTCTCCCAAGTCCACCGGGCCTTCTGCGTTGTACGTGGATGTTGCCGACGAGGCTGATTGGAAACGATTCCATTCCCGTCCGCCAAATCCTGAAACCATTCTTCTCCTTGATAACTGTGACCTGCTGGTTGAAGGGAAGACTCGTTCGCTTTCAGACATCGATCTGTTGCCGGGAGGGTCCACGGTCTTTGCCGGAGCACGAGCCTGGCGGGAGATGGTGAGAGGAGGCGATTTGCCACACACACTGAAGTCTATTCCGTTGGCAGTGTTTTTGGAAAAAGAGGCCCAGCAGCTATTCAGTCCGGATCTTTCCATAGAACAGCACGCCACCGTCCTCACCTATGCAGGGACTCATCCTTATATCTTCAAGGTCTTCCAGGCTGAAATATTACGTGAAGGAAACCGTGGTCGATCTGAACAGGTGGTGAATGATGTCAAACAATCGCTTTCTTCCATTTTTCAGGACTGTGTGACTCAACTGCGGGAACCCCTCGAACATGAGGTGCTGGCCTATGTGATCAATTCGAGCAAACCGGTGAACCCAAGCGAGGTGGCGCGGGCCGTTGGCCTGCCGACGATCAAGCCGGTTGCCGATACGTTGTGTGCGTTGGGATTGGTTGCCAGGTGGATTCGGGATGAAGAAGCCACGCTTTCAGCAAGCAGCCGGTTGTTTAACGAATGGTATAGGGAAACGCTGGCCTCCTAAGATATGATGGCCCGGTGGCCTTATGACGACTCATGCAGGATGGTCGTCAACTTCTCTGTTCGTCTATTAATGAAAAAGAGGAACTGATCGTGGGAGCGTTTAAAATATTTTCTGCTGAATTCAAGGCGAGTTGCGGGACGGTTGAGCAATTCCTGAAACCGACGCTTCCGGAAGTGGCGATCGTTGGCCGGTCCAATGTGGGGAAATCATCGGCCATCAATTGCCTGGTCAATCACAAAGGTTGGCCAAGGTCGGGAAGCCTCCCGGGAAAACACAAACCATTAATTTTTTTGAGATTGCCACGAACGGACCCCGGTTTATGCTAGTCGATCTTCCCGGGTACGGATTTGCCAAAGTGCCTGAACGGATTCGAGAGCTTT
>DOFS01000276.1 GCA_003523945.1 Nitrospiraceae bacterium
GTCATCGCTGAGGCCACCAGCAAGGAGCAACATACAACCCGGGCTAATACATGCAGTGCCATGAGACTGATCCTCCGCAAAAATTATTGCTGATATAACAGTTGGCTGGAAAAGAGGGCGGTTTAAATATGAGGGGTAAATAACCGGACGCTTCCAGACTGTTGGTGAACGAATATTACAATTTATCAGAAAAATAATTGGCTTGGCTATGAGATCAGGAAATATCCTGCCGCCCTATTCCACGGGACGACTGGATCGTCCCCAACAACCATTGAGGGGACGAAATCGTGAAGAAAAGAGGCTCGAGGGGGCAGGAGGGGGTGAGTTCTGCTTCTTCGACTATTCCTGGACTGGTAACCCCGATATAATGCGTTGATTGGTGTTCGGCCATAAGTGTTTGATCACGAAAAGCCTGTATACAGTCTGCTCAAACCGTCTCTCCCGGACCGGAGGAGGAAAGGCCTGCAATGGAACCCAACGAACGGATGGTGAAAGCGAAGCAACAGGTTGCTCAACATCGGCGGGAGTTCTCCTGTCGAGAGGTGGATGAACCTCAAGGTGAACGGGTTCCTCCCGGGCAACATTTGGTGAATAATTTTCCGGTCCTGGATTTGGGCTGTAAGCCGGAGATTGTGCTGGCTGAATGGGCCTTACATATTGATGGGTGTGTGGCCAATCCATTGACATGGGATTGGGAAGCTTTTCAACGGCAGCCTCAGGTGCAGATCACTGCTGACTTTCACTGTGTCACATCCTGGAGCATGTTGGATAATGAATGGAGTGGCGTGAAGTTTCAGCATCTATTGGAATCGGTTCGTCCCTTGCCCGAGGCGAAGTTTGTGTTATTCGAAGCGTTTGATGAATATACGACCAATGTCACCCTTAAGGTTTGCAACGATGAAGATGTGCTGCTGGCCACCCATTGGAATGGGAGGCCATTGACCAAAGACCACGGTGGACCGGTACGCGTGATTATTCCAAAACTCTACGGATGGAAAGGGGCGAAGTGGGTCAAGAAAATCACGTTCTCCGAGCGTGATCAAAGGGGGTTTTGGGAAGTGCGCGGATATTCCAATACCGCGCTTCCGTGGGATAATGACCGCTATGGTTGATGGCGGGTTGTGGAAACCCCTGATCAAGCGTTTCCCTTTCTCTTCTGAGCCTACACCCTCCAGCTATGTCTGTGCGTGATTCTTTTTGTATCACCAAAGTTGAAGCCTGGCCGATTGCCTTGCCCCTTCTGGCCCCCTTTGTGGTGGCGTCAGGGGCCATGGGGGTGGCTCACAATGTATTTGTCCGTGTGACACTTCGAAGCGGTGCCTATGGTTTTGGAGAAATGGCACCCTTTCCTGATATTTCAGGCGAAGATCAGGCGGGAAGCCTTCGAGTCTTTCCCCTCGCAGCCAGGGAATGCCTTGGACAATCCGCGATGCATTTCAGAAAAGTCGCACAGCTGCTTCGTGAGGTCGCCGGGCAGACTCCTGCTGTGCGATGCGGCATTGAGACGGCCCTTCTTGATGCGTTGTGCCGGACCATGGGTATTCCACTGTGGGGACTGTGGGGAGGGGCGGATGTGCGACCACGCGAAACCGATGTCACGTTGCCGATTGGACCGCTCGATCAGGTTGTTGACACCGCCCGGGGATGGTACGCAGGGGGCTTCCGGATATTTAAAATGAAAGTTGGACTGGACCTTGATGCGGATATCAGGCGGATTGAGGCCGTGTGTGCGGCATGTCCCCATACCATGTTTGTCCTCGATGCCAATGGGGGATTTTCTTTGGAGCAGGCGAGTGAATGTATAGAGGTCATGGAGCGGTTGCGCCTTCCTGTGATGTTATTCGAACAACCGGTTGCACGGGAGGATGTTGAAGGATTCGTGGCCCTGCGACGCAGAGGAACGATTCCTCTTGCCGCTGATGAATCGGTTCGATCCGTAGAGGATGCCCGACAATTGATTGAACGGCACGCGGTGGATGTGTTGAATCTCAAAATTACGAAGTGTGGGGTGATGGAGTCCGTGGATATTGCCGGATTGGCACGCGTTTCAGGACTCAGGCTTATGATCGGTGGCATGGTAGAAAGTCGTGTGGCGATGGGTTGTTCGTGGAGCCTGGTTTTGGGGTTGGGAGGGTTTGAATTTGTAGATCTTGATATGCCCCTGCTGTTGTCAGGTGATCCGATTCAAGGAGGGTATGCCTATGAGGGCCCTGTATTGCAGCTCTGGGAAGGCTCTGGCCTCGGTATGGAGGTGAGGGAAGAAAACACTTCGGTAATTGTCGTTGAATAAGAGGAAGTGTTGAAAAAACATGCCCTCAACCTGGCCGTAGGGGCCGTCAGCGGCATTCCCGCTCCTTGGCCATGCTCATGGACTTCTTCTTACACTTCGCGGGTCCGAATGGATGCAGGTTTATCTCCGACCGGCTTTATAAGCGGACCGGTTTTTTTCCGGTAAGGCTCAGGACACGTTCCGGAAAACCCATTCGCATGGGAAGGTATTGGGAAGGTGTTGGTAAAAAACCCATAGGTTGCATGAATTGGCACGTATTGCAAGTATTGAATGATGTGGTTTCCCAATTCGGTCTAGTCTTGCTTGCCAGAATTCTAATTCACTGGGTAGGATCATTTAATGGCCGGATTGAAGATATTGGCTTAACCAGGATGGTGATGAATGGAAATCGGTAACCGAATGATGGAATGGAGCAAGAGCTTTGGACTTGTGGGACTGGTGTGGTTTGTCTGCGGGGGTACGGTGTTTGGTCAAGATCTGGCGTCCTTTGAGCAACGCGTGACCCAGCATACGTTAAAGAACGGGTGGACCTTTATTATTGTGGAACGTCCAGTGGCCCCTGTCTTTGCCTTCATGACGCGAGTCAATGTGGGATCAGCTCAGGAAACCATGGGGAAAACGGGACTGGCTCATATGTTTGAACATATGGCGTTTAAAGGGACACCTCACATTGGAACGAGTGATTATGACGCAGAAAAAATTGCGCTAGAGGCACTGGAAGAAGCTTACCAGGCCTATCAAACTGAAAAGTTTGCTTCCGATCCTGACCCGGAATCTGTGGAACGCCTGTATGCGGTTTTTAAAAAGCGACAACAAGAGGCTTCTGCGTATGTGGTGAAAAATGAATTCGGCGATATCATTGAACGAGAGGGTGGGGTTGCGTTAAACGCGTTCACCGGTGCTGATGTGACAGGGTATTTTTATGCTCTTCCTGCCAATAAAGTCGAATTGTTTGCTTACTTGGAGTCTGAGCGGTTTTTGCACCCGGTGTTTCGGGAGTTCTATGAAGAACGGGACGTGGTCATGGAAGAGCGTCGAATGCGGACGGAAAGCCAACCATTCGGCCGGTTGCTCGAACAGTTTGTGGCGACGGCCTATATGGCTCACCCGTATCATCATCCGGTGATTGGCTTTGCCGGCGACATCCAATCCTACACGATGACGGATGCCAAAAAGTTTTATGAGGCCCAGTATGTTCCTACGAATTTGGTGACCGCGATCGTCGGAGATGTGAAAGCAGAGGAGGTCATCCCGATTCTTGAAAAATATTTCAACCGCATCCCTTCCGCCCCCTCGCCCCCACCGCTTCGAATCGTGGAGCCTCCCTCCATTGCAGAAAAAATTGTGAAGCTGCAGGATCCTAGCCAACCGTTATACTTGGAGGGTTATCATAAGCCACCCGTGACCCATGCTGATCAACCGGTGTACGATGCGATCGATGATATTTTAACGAATGGGCGGACGTCTCGATTGTATCGCTCGCTGATACGGGACAAACGCATCGCGGTGTCGGTGGGAGCCTACGGGGAATATCCGGGGGACAAGTACCCGCATGTGTGGATGGCCTATGCTGTTCCCGCCCGGGGTGTGACGAATGACACGGTGCAACAGGCATTACGGGAAGAATTTGACCGGCTGAAAACCCAGGATGTCTCCGATGAGGAACTGGCACGGTTTCACACCCGTGCCAAAGCGGGGTTGGTTCGGGCCTTGAATAATAACCTGGGTCTGGCCATGCACCTGACTGATTACCAGATGTTGTTTGGAGATTGGCGCGAGTTATTCCGGTCCATTGATCGGTTGGATCAGGTGACCAAGGCCGATATTCGTCGGGTCGCCAACACGATGTTTCAACCAACGAACCGGATCGTGGGCATGATTGAGACGGTGTCTCCCGCCGGGGGTCTTCAACCAGTCACTTCAGGGGAGGGTCAATCATGAATCACAGGCTATCTCATCAACCTACGTGGTGTCGTATCGGTCGATGGCCAATCCTGAACGTCGGATTGATCGCCCTTTTCATGTGCTCTGCACCCGCTTGGGTGCAAGCGCAAGTGACAAAATTCGAGGAGTTGCAGTTCCCGCCATTGCCGGAACTGGTCATCCCGGAACCTGAACGCGTGGTTCTGGACAATGGACTGGTGGTCTTGCTGATGGAAGACCATGAATTACCGCTGGTGGGTGTGTCCGCCATGATCAAGACGGGTTCCCGATTGGACGCTCAGGAAACCATTGGGTTGGCTTCCTTAACGGGAACCGTGCTTCGCACGGGGGGGACGAAAAGTCTGAGCGGAGATGCCCTGGATGAGTTCTTGGAGGGGAAGGCCGCCGCGATTGAAACGCACATTGGAGACTCGGCAGGAACCGCGTCGATGGGCTCTCTTACTGAAGATTTTCCCGAGGTATTGAAGGTCTTTGGAGACGTGTTGCGGTTTCCGGTGTTTGATCCTGAGAAATTAAAGATTGCTAAAAATCAGATCATGGCCGGGATTTCCCGTCAGAACGATGACCCGGATGAGATTATGTCACGAGAATATAAGAAGTTAATTTATGGGAAGAAATCGCCATATACCTGGGAGCCGACTTACGCCTCCGTGGGGTCTATCACCCGAGAGGATGTGATCCGATGGCATGCGACGTACTTTCATCCGAATCGCATTATTTTAGGGGTGAGTGGCGATTTTGAACGTGAAAAAACACTCGAGCTCATTCAATCCATTTTTGGTGACTGGCCCAAGGGTCCGGAGGTACAGGATGCTGCCGTCTTCATTCAGTCAACGGTTCCGGCTGGTGTGTTTTATGTTGAAAAAAATGATATGACCCAAGCAAAAATTGCCATGGGGCATTTGGGAATTCGTCGGGACGATCCTGATTATTATCCCCTGGTGATCGTCAATCAAATTCTTTCGGGGTCATTTAGCGCCAGATTATTTAATAACATCCGGTCCAAGCAAGGGTTGGCTTATGATGTGCATGGCGGGGTTGGACTGCAATGGGACTATCCGGGAATGGCCATCCTCTCGATGTCGACCAAAACGGAAACGACGGGGAAGGGAATTGATGCGTTAATTGCTGAAGCCCGGAACATGGTCGATCAACCTCCGACGGATGAAGAAGTGGCGAGCGCGAAAGCCAGCATTTTAAATTCCTTCGTTTTTTCGGTGGATTCTCCCACGAAAGTGCTTGGGAAATACCTGACATACGAATATTATGGGTATCCCTCGACTTGGCTGAGAGAGTTTCGCCAGGGTATTGAAAAAGTCACCACGGCTGAAGTTCGAACGGCTGCACACAAACATTTGCGTCCGGAGGAGTTTGCGATTCTTGTGGTGGGACCCCGTGCCGGCACTAAACCAGCATTGGCCCGATACGAGCAAATTCAGGAATTAGACATTCGTATTCCAGAGCCCTCTGCCGGGATGTAATGGTTGCCTGAATGTCGGCAGGGTGGTGATGGCGGCCTTTTCGTGCCGTATGCTGAATTCTCAGAGGGTGTGAGATGCCAATACTACGGTGGGTCATCACAGATCGTTGGATCTTTATCTGTGGCCTGCTCTTGAGCACCCTGACCGCGGGATGCCAGACCAATCCCTATACCCAACGCTCCCAGCTGTTATTGATGCCGTCCGGGCAAATGAACCAGATGGGGGCTGCCCAGTATAGTGAGGTCCTGCAGGACCCCAAGGTTGTAGTTTCCAAAGATCCCAGAGAAATTGAACCGGTTAAGCGTGTCGCGGCTCGTATCATTGAGGCGGCCAAACGTTCTAAATATGGGGACGTGGCGAAAGAGTTTGATTGGGAAGTGACGGTCATAAAGGATGACAATACCAAGAATGCGTGGGCTTTGCCTGGGGGGAAGATTGCGGTCTATACCGGGATTTTCCCCATGGCGAAAAATGAGGCGGGATTGGCGGCCATCATGGGGCATGAAGTCGTTCATGCGCTGGCGGAACATGGAGGAGAGCGGATGAGCCAGGGGCTAGTGGCTCAATTTGGAATGACCGCAGCGGCGATCGTGCTTTCGACACAGAGTCTCAACCCGGCATTAAATGGCTTAGCCATGCAGGCAATGGGACTTGGTGTGCAGACCGGTGTTCTGTTACCGTTCAGTCGAAAACACGAGTCGGAAGCCGACTATATCGGCATCTTGCTTGCCGGCGATGCGGGGTACGATCCTCGGGAAGCGGTTCATATTTGGGAGCGGATGGCCGCGGCTTCTGATGGCGCTCCACCGGAATTTTTGTCCACCCATCCAGCACATGATACCCGGATTGCCGATCTTACGAAATGGATGCCTGAAGCCATGGGTCTGTATCAAAAGGTTCCAAAGGCCCCTGCGGGCGATCTGCCACTCATTCCACCATCTCCTGCTCAACGTCCTCCACAACAATCAAACGGGGCTCGTTTCCGTTAATAGCGCTTGTGAAAAGAGGCCAGATGGTCTTCAACGTTCTCCGTCGCTTTCTGAGAAGCGGGTTGCTAGTAATCCAAGGCACGGTATGAACGTCAGTCTCCGTCTATTTTGGCCGATAGTGGTTGCCTGCATGATGTCGGCTGGCTGTGGGAAAAGTGAGGCGGTAGTGGAAATCGCCCTTCATCCCACAAATCCCAAAATTCTTTACCTCGCCACCAATGACTATATTTATAAATCCCGCGACGAAGGTCGGACCTGGCAAAACATGTCTGCGGGCATGACCCATTCTCGGGTGATTGCGTTGGCTATTGATCCGTTGTTTTCAGCCAATATTGTGGCCGGGACAAAAGGGGATGCGGTGTATAAAAGTTATGATGGTGGCCAACGGTGGGTGTCACGACGGACGGGATTGGATGATGTGACGATTTCTTCCGTGGTCCACCAACTCGTTTTTGTTCCGGGATCCAGTAGCCATATTTTTGCCGCAACCTCTTTAGGGGTGTTTGAATCAGACGATGGAGGGGAAACCTGGAGCAAGCGGATGGAGGGCATGAAAGAAGTGCTCATGGTGGTGACGCTTGATTGTGATCCACAGCAGCCTCAAACGCTATATGCCGGAACGAGTGGGGGCGTCTATAAATCTATTGATGGGGCTCGAAGCTGGACGATGGTCAACAATGGGTTGGTGGCCTCGGACGTGCTAAAATCCTCACGGGCACTGGGGGTGACTCGCATAAAGGTTGACCCTCATGAATCCGATAGGGTGTATACTGCAACCCTGAGTGGCCTGTATTTCACCAACGATGGAGGGCAAACCTGGACTCGCATTGGGGAAACGCTCTCTGATCAAATGTTGAGTGACCTCATTCTCGACCACACCCATCGCCATGTTGTCTATGTGACCAATCGTGAGGGCGTTTTTAGGAGTGAAGACGGAGGAATAACTTGGGAGGCCCGGAGTCGGGGCTTAACGAATGTTAATATTCGGGCCCTGGCCATGAGCCCGATTGATTCCGATGTGCTCTATGTGGGGACCAATGGAAAAGGACTTTTTCGCACGGTTGATCGTGGATTGTCATGGGAAGCTGTGCCGTTGGTGGTAGCCGAATCCCTATGAGTGCTACGCTGGGTCGGGGATGATTTGATATCCTTCTGCCCTGAAGATTAAGATCTCCCTTTATGCAATGAGTGATGGAGCCGTCTAGGCTGATATCTGATGAAGAGTAAGGAAAGGTAACTGCTGTGGCTTTTTGGGATTCCAAGCAAGGACGAAATCGTGCTGATGCAGTCTGTTCCTTTTGTGGACGGGCAAAACCTGGAGCAACCAATTTGATTCAGGCCCCGACGAAACAGGCTTGCAGTCAATGTCAGGCACCAGGGTCGGTATTGATTTGTGCGGATTGTATCCAACAATGTTCCAAGTTTTTGTCAGGCCATACGGAAGGCCAGTCCCCCATAGAGCCGCCAGCCGGTCCCTTGCCGACACCTCCGGAAATCAAAGAGGTGCTTGACCAGTATGTGATTGGACAGGACCGTGCCAAAAAGATTCTTTCGGTTGCCGTCCACAATCATTATAAACGCGTCTTTAGTGGTAAGGACCTGCCTGATGTGGAATTAGAAAAAGGCAATGTGATGCTCATCGGGCCGACCGGAACGGGCAAGACATTACTGGCCAAAACCTTAGCGAAAATTTTGCACGTGCCCTTTGCCATTGCGGACGCTACCACGGTGACGGAAGCGGGGTATGTGGGCGAAGATGTGGAAAATGTGGTCTTAAAGTTGTTGCAGTCGTGTGATTTCAACATGGCTCGTGCCCAAGTGGGCATTATCTATATCGATGAAATTGATAAAATTAGCCGGAAGTCTGAAAGCGCATCCATCACGCGGGATGTGTCCGGGGAAGGGGTTCAACAGGCATTGTTGAAATTGGTCGAAGGGACGTTATGCAATGTGCCGCCCAAGGGCGGGCGAAAACATCCTGAGCAGGAATTTCTCAGAGTGGACACCACGAATATTCTCTTTATTTGTGGCGGTGCGTTTGTCGGAGTAGAGGATATTATTGCCCAGCGGACCAATCAGAAGCGAATGGGCTTTGGCGCGGTTCCCTCCAATGGGCAGGAGGTGACGTCTGAGCAATTGATGGGAAAACTCAAGCCGGAGGATCTGTTGAAATACGGGCTGATTCCTGAATTTGTTGGAAGGTTTCCCATTCTGGCCTCCTTGAATGACTTGCGGGTGGAAGATATGGTTCGGGTGCTCCAGGAACCGAAAAATGCCCTCCTGAAACAATATCAAGCCTTATTTCAATTAGATGGGGTGCAATTGGATTTCACCCCGGAGGCGGTCCAAGCCATTGCCATCAGGGCATCGTCAATGAAAACCGGAGCCAGGGGACTGCGTTCTATCCTGGAGGAAGTGATGCTGGATTTGATGTATGATATTCCCGCCCTGAAAAATATTAAGCAGGTTATTATCACCGAGGAAGCGATTGATGGCCGGGGGGTGCCCCAATTAATCTCCTAAAAATAATGTGAATTGTGCACTTTCACCTCTGAGGATTGTTGCATTATTTTCAATTCTGACTTATGCTATCAACAAGAAATTCATCACGACTTTCGGGCCACGTGGTGGATAATTTAAGTGACGGGCCCATCACTGATG
>DOFS01000067.1 GCA_003523945.1 Nitrospiraceae bacterium
GCGACGTTCTCCCGAATTGACCGATGACCAAATCTACGAACGAGCTCGAGCCTGGGTCGGGGGGATGATCCAGGTCATCACCTATAATGAATTTCTTCCGGTACTCCTGGGCCCTGATGCTCTCAAGCCTTACATCGGATACGACTCCGGTGTAAATCCAGGCATCGCCAATGAGTTCAGTACTGCAGCCTATCGATTAGGTCATAGCATGCTTTCTCCGGAATTACTTCGTCTCCGGAAAAACGGCCGGCCTATTCCGGAAGGATCTTTGGCGCTGCGCGATGCATTTTTTTCACCCTGGCGGATCACGAACGAAGGCGGGATTGCTCCCTTGTTGCGCGGACTGGTCCACAATCGTGCACAGGAACTGGATGCCTATATCATCGACGATGTGAGAAATTTCCTCTTTGGCCAACCCGGAGCAGGAGGATTTGATCTGGCCTCACTCAATCTGCAGCGCGGGCGAGACCACGGACTTCCGGGCTACAATGATGTTCGACTGGCCTACGGTCTTCCTCCAGCCATTACTTTTGGCGACATCACCAGGAATCGTGATCTTCAGAATCGCCTGGAGGCGGCCTATGGAAGTGTGGAAAAAGTTGATGTCTGGATTGGAGGCTTGGCCGAGGATCATCGCAGGGGCGCGATGGTGGGGGAATTGTTCTATACCATTCTGGTCAATCAGTTCGAACGGTTGAGGGATGGAGACCGGTTTTTTTATCTCAACGCCTTTCCAAATTATCAAATCAAACGACTGGAAGAGACGACGCTTGCTGACATCATTCGCCGGAATACGAACATCGGTCGAGAGATTCAAGATCATGTCTTTCTCCTTCCACGCCAGCACCAAAATCATGACGGAAGGAAGAATGGCCATTAACGCCCGGGTCTCACACTTTAGGGAAGTAGATCCATTCAGTGTTCTTAATCGAAAAGGGTCTTGTCCGGGACCGGGAGATGATAAAAGGGCCTTGCATCTCTCGGCCCCTGAACGCAAAATAATCTCACTTCATCATCCCCCTATGCCGTAAACTCCAGGAGTCCATGACCAATTTGACGGTGGGTCTGGAACACGGCGGTTTCTCCTTCCTGTCCAGCGAGCCACTGCTGGAGGGAAACTCCATGGAAAAATTAACCTGAAAACTGCAAGGGATATTGTAAGAAAAATGCGGCTTTTCACTCGATAGCAAACGCTTGTCCGTTCTTACAAAAAAAGAGTTTCACTATACCGATCGACTTCCTCTGGGGCTTCGTTTCGAAAACACAGCCCAGGTCCCCACTTTTTTTGATTCAGGTTCGAATGTGTTTGCACAATCATGGGAAGCCGAAAGTGTAGGGTGTTCCCTTAAAAATGAATGAAATCGAATACAGGGAAAAACACCCACCCAAGTAGCGTTCCGATTAACGTGTTGAATTTCTTGAAAATGGTATTCGCCTTCCTGAAGGGAATGTAACGGTCCAGGGATTGCTTGAGATTTCTATTCTATAGGGTATTGTATCGGATTTTTGGGAACACGAATTCCCTCTTCATACAAAGCCATGTTCACTTTTCCCTTCATTCATCTACTAATAATCAAGGAGGAGATCATGAACAAGAAGCCTTCATTCATCGCATTCGGCATTGCGTTTGTGAGTCTTGTTTTTGTGGCCGCCGCCTCCGCAGAAGATTTCCGATCCGATAATTTCGGCCATAGACCTGGCCTTAATTTCAGTCACGCCGGCGGGTTCGTGTGTGGGGAGCTTGCCAACACCAATAACCGAATCCTGGGCGGCGATCACCGTACGCATTTCAACATTCGGAACGGAAGTAAGGGGGAGGTTACGGTGGACTTGGAAATGGCCCTTGGCTTCCCGGCGGCCGATCCCGCAGCGAATGGTGCCAGCTTCACACCTGGTGCGACCACGGTGCTACAATCGGTGACTCTTAAACCAGGCGAAGCGGTCATGATCGATTGTGATGAACTCATCACTGCGGCGCTACTGCTTGATGTCAACCCTCCACCATATTTTTCGGGGATCCTCGACGCCCGCAGCAAACGACCGCTTCAGGTGACCAGAACGCAAACCGCTGGTCCGAATGGGGAAGATGTCCGCAGTTTGTCGGTCACGGAGATCCAGGCTATATCTGATGTCCCATTTAGATGAAGGATTTTTTCTTTCATGACGGCTTAGAAATGAGGGGCATGTTTTCTGGTTCACGGACCCGTCGGAACAGTGTCACAAGATAAGAAAACCTCTGAAACGGAAACATGCGGATGTACCGTCTGCCGTTCCTACAGAACGCCGTTCAGCTCTTGAGCCGGCGAATGGGTCTCTTACGAAAGTAAAGTAAGTCTCGGGATCCCTGCGGCCATGTTGAGCCGTTGGGGGTCTCGGGTTGGTTCCTGGCAGGAAATATCCGGCACCAAAGCCTTTAAGGCCAAGTCGGTTACCGATGCGGTGCGCCGGGAGTCTTCTTCGCTATGGAGTAATGATTATATCAATGGAAGGGGTAGATACTTACCTCGGAACCCCTTAACAAGGACAATTGCCCGAATACCGAGGCTGGAGCCATCCTTTGTGAAAATTTTTGTACCAACTACCGGGTAGCTACTCTAATCTTTCTTCCCATCTGGCCGGGAAATGGCCATCATTCACACTCTGCTTCGCAGATAAGTTCACGAAGCCATGACCGATTGATTAGCCCCCCTGGATTTTGGCGGTTTCTCTCATCCCTACCGATCCCTTAAATTAAAAACCTGAAGAAAAAGTTAAGACCTCTGAGGAATTTCTGAGTGGTTAGGTAGTCTGAGCTCACTGTGCAGGTGAGCCCAGGACCCGAAGATTTCAGATAAGAATACAAAACTGTTTTTTTATCCAATTGAACAGGAATCGGCTGTACATGAGTGTTCCGACAAAATGTCGGATGATGCCTGGTGTTTGGGAAAGGATGCTGCATGTGCCCGTAACAATCCGAGTTCTGCTCCGAGAAGGAGATCGTCGTGTACACCGAACACCTGGCGGTGCAGTCGGCCTTGTGCGTCAATCAACAGGGTGGTTGGCGTTCCCTGCATCGCATATGCCCGCATCGTGCGGGGAAGCGGATCGCCCTCCGGTCCTGGCAGGTCGATCGCAACTGGAAAACGAATGCGGTACTCATACAGAAACGCGCGAAGCGACGACAGCCCCATAGCCTCGTGGTGCTCGAACACCGTATGCAACCCGATGACCCGGACGTCGGGAAAGAGTTTGGCGACCCGCTGAGCCTGTGGCAGGCCATGCGACACGCAGCCGGGGCAGAGCATCTGGAAGGCGTGAAGCAGTACAACCTGCCCGCGAAGGTCCGACAGGCTGAGGGGCTCGGGCGTATTAAACCAGTCGGTAGTCTGCCATTCTGGAGCTAGCTGGATTTCCATCAAAAGTCTCCTTGGGTGATTGATTGTTGAGTATTGGTCTTTCATGAAAGATACTAAGCCTGCAGAAGTCTCTCAAGAAGGCACTTTTTGGTAAGGGGGTGACTGAATGGTTCAGGATGATTCGTCGATGGGAGTAGAGTTGGAGTTGCAGGATGGCAGAAAAATTCCCGTGGCTTCGATGGTGGAGAGTATTGTGGGCTGTAAGTGGACTGTCCGCTTACTCCAGCTTTGTGCCGAGGGGCACAATCGCCCTGGAATGGTGCTCCGGGCCTGTCCAGGGCTATCGGCAAAAGTCATGAATGAGCGATGGCGGAAGATGATCCGTTTCGGCATCATGCGACGTAGGGTGTTTGGACTAAAGCCTCCGGTTGAAGTGGAATATCAACTGACGCCATTCGGTCGTCGGTTTTTGAAAATACTTGATGAAGTGCGTAAGCTTCAGGAGGCTGTAGATGGTGGTGCCATCTCCAAACCTAGCCAGTCCCGGAAGAAAGTACTGTCGGGTGTTCGCGTTATGCCTTCAAACGAAACGAGACGCCGCTCCGCGTCTGGTTCTTCTTCAAAAGGCTCGTAAGATATTCATAACTGTCTGCCTCCACTCCTGGCTCCCTTTTTCTGAAACATATAGAGTTAATGGTTTTGGCCTTACAGCTTTACGATGTGTATCGGGAATCTCTCTTGAGGTTTGCCAGCAAAAAGTTGCTGGCAGGTGAACACACCGCACGTGTGGCCCAAACTCTGGTATCAACGTGATGT
>DOFS01000068.1:0-3680 GCA_003523945.1 Nitrospiraceae bacterium
CTCGCTCTCATCCAGGATCGACTGGTTCAACGAGAATTTCTTCAAGACCACAGTTTTCCACAAACTCCCTTTGCCTCGGTCAAAGATCACGCCACCTTGACCGCTGCGGCTCAACACGTGACATTCCCGGCTATTTTAAAAAAGCGCCGTGCAGGATATGACGGTAAAGGCCAGATCCGGGTCACCGGCGTGGACCATCTGAATGAGGCCTGGCGAGAATTAAAGGAAGTCCCGTCTGTCTTGGAAGCCGTCGCGCCCTTCAAGATGGAACTATCGGTCGTGCTGGCCCGCAGTCTTCAGGGAGATATTCAACTCTATCCCCTGGCCGAGAATGCACATCGGCAGAACATCCTCCATACCACACGCGTTCCGGCCCGGGTGGCGGACACGATCCGGTTACGGGCGGAGGAGCTTGCCGTTTCCCTCTCAGAAGCGCTTGACTACTGCGGAGTCATGGCGGTGGAGCTGTTTCTTCTCGAAGACGACACCTTGTTGATCAATGAGATCGCTCCCCGGCCTCATAACAGTGGACATTTCACGTTTGGGGCCTGCGTGACGTCCCAATTCGAACAACATCTCCGCGCCATTTGCGGGTTACCATTGGGGGATACTTCCCTCATGCATCCCGTCGTAATGGTGAACCTCCTCGGAGATTTATGGCGAAATGGACCGCCCAAGTGGGATCGACTTCTGGCTCACCCGCAGGTCCGGCTTCACCTTTATGGAAAAACACATGCCGCGCCGGGACGTAAAATGGGACATTTTCTTCTGATAGCCGACAATCCAGACCAATCCTACCAACAAGCCGAAGGTCTCCTTCAGAGCATGATGGATGCAGGTTCTCAAGAGAAAGATGTTCTGATCAAGAATCCAGCTAAAGAGCCATTCCAAAAGCAATCCAGGCCACTGGAAACTCCCGCATGACTGCCGCCGATTTTCACTCAGGGTTTCTAATGCTGGCTTTACCTGATAACCATCATAGGGCAGGAAACCCATAACGCTGAATTTTTCCGTGACGAGGAAGGCCAGGGGAATTCGCCAGCAATCACGCGGTCAAGAAGAAAGAAATGAAATTAGCCGGAAAACTCGCTCTCCAACTGGCTTAGATAAGGGGGCCATGGCAACCGGGTCCACTACCGACCCAGCCAGTGGTGTTTATTCTGGCAACACGTAGTTTTTTCCCGCATGAAGAAAACACACTCTCACCATGTGTTAGCTTAAGGATACACTCTGCTGGACGAACGATTTGATATTGGAATCGGTTGTGACAATGACCGCCGTCCAGGGACTCTCCTCTGCAGAAATTCTTGAGAGAATGGTCTCCCGTTGCGGGGAAGGTATTTCGTGGAGACCTCCATCCAATATAACCAATTTGGGATGACCGATCAGTGCCCGAGCCAATAGAATTTGGATGGTATGACTCGGAGAAAAATCCCCTCCTCCATATTGAATCATCGTTTGTAAGCCGTCGGGGAAATGCTCGATTTCCTGCTGCAAATCCACGAAATTTAATACCCATAGGAGATCCTCGGTTGACAAGTCCTTTCGTCCCAGGGTGATGTTTTCCAGGAGGGTGGCCTCAAAGAGTGACAAATGCCTGCTTAAAACCAGGCCGCGAATCCCATTCACTTCATCGGGATACAGATCCCGGATATCAATTCCATTGTAACGAATCGTTCCGTGGGGAGGAGAATCCAACCCCGCCAACAGCCTTGAGATTTTCAACCGTTGGGATTCTGTTGCACAAAGGAACGCCCATTTCTCCCCCGGTTGCAAATCCACAGTCAAATCCGACCTTTGTGCCCATGGAGAGGACAACCCGCTGACATGAGAGACTGAGAGCGTAAGCCCGCGGGATGAAACATCCGGCAAGCTGACAAACTGCGTGGATGTCTGATGATCCTTTGGCAACGTAAAGATGTGATTGATTTCAATTAATGCGGTTAAAAAGTAAAAGATCACATAGCTGCGCTTCACCACGGAGTCCACATGCAAAAGCAGTGTCGCGATGATGACTTCTGCTGCGACTAATTGTCCAAGGGTTAATTCTCCTTCACTCAATAACCACCCGGCGGTTCCAAGAAGCCCGGTGTGAAGAACCACTTGTAAGGTCAGGGAGGCAATGTATTGTCGCACCAGCACACGGAATCGAGATTTTCGCGCATGGACATAGGAGTGAGCCAGAGAATCGGCTTTTTGAAGGATGAGATCACGACTCTGGCTCGCTTTAAAATGACTCAGGTTGTCGGCCACTTCTTGGAACCAATGATAGGCATCGTACTTGGTTTCCGACATGTGCAGCGTGGCTTGCAGGCCTCCCCGCCCTAAGATTCCGATGATTCCCACCGCCAGAAGAAGCAGAAGATCAAAAAATAAAAAGTACGGGTGATACAGGACAAGCAACGTCATACCAATAAACCCGCTCACCACCACATTGGTGAGATCCACCAATAAACCGGCAGTCGCCCGTTGCATAAAAATGATCTCAAAAAATCGACTGGCGTACTCGCTTCGGAAATGAGTTTCCTGAATAGATGGGAAGGTTCGTGCGAACGCCAAAGTCATGCGGACAAAAATCCGGCGTTCGAGGAGATCGGTGCCATAAAACTGAAGAACCTTGAATATTCCGACAAAGACCAATATGCCTGCCATGATGCTGACCAGCGTAACAACCATAATCGGTTGAATGGCAAACGCAAAGGTATTGACCAACTCCTGAACGGTGATCGGGATAATGAGAGAAAACACGCCAACAACAAGGGCATACATCGAGATCGTGGCAAGAATATGTCGCTCTTGCCTGTAAAAAAGCCCCAAAAGATGAAGAACTTCTTTGTTCATGGTTCGTCTCGTGTCAGTGACCTTCATGATGAAAAATTCCGGTCTGGCTGACAATTACGCCACAGGCTGTGTCCAGTGGCCGATGGCCCATTGGTAAAAAGCCTGGGCCTGATAATATTCGGCTTGTGCTTGAATATAGCTCACTTCCGCATCCACCACATTCCGTTCCCGCAGATTCACAAAGAGCAAATTGGTTGCCCCCACTTGAAACCGCGTTCTTTCGCCTTTCACAAGTGAGCGGGCATAGACGAGGGCTTGCGAAGCCGCCTGCATTCGTTCTTCCGCCCGCAATACCGCTGAGTTGGCATTATCGATATCCAGGGCCACTTGTTGCATCCGGTATTGCTGATCCCACAGTAATCGTTCCGCCTTGGCTTTCATTTGCATTTGTTGGCCGGTCGCATCTTTTTGTAAGAATGGAAAGCTGAGTTGAAGCCCGAACCGGTAACCCAGCCCTAACACAAATTCTCCGGGTTTCCTGGTTGGTTCAGCCTCTGCCCGAAGATCAGGGAGTAAATTATTTTTGGCGACCCCCAGATCAATATGATTTCGCGCCGCTTCAAGTATAATTTGAAGGATTTCCGGCCGGCGTTGTTGCGCCAGATCAACATCGGTTTCCCGGGAGTGGCTAGCCGAAGTTGAAGGGAGAGGTGGAAAGTCAGGGACCGTCTGAAGATTAAAAGTAATGGGGGCACCCTGGTCCCAGAGGAAGAGGGACAGTTTGAACTGCTCCTGTTCGGCTTCCCGTTTGGCTTTAATCACATTTTCAAGTCGGCGTTGGACTTCCTGGTGGGCTTCGGTGACATCAAATTCCGCCACGGCACCGGCTTCAGCCTGTC
>DOFS01000068.1:3777-6662 GCA_003523945.1 Nitrospiraceae bacterium
ACGGCACCGGCTTCAGCCTGTCGGGTAAGTTGTTGTAGGCGGACTTTGGCGACCTCCAAGGCTTGTTGGCGCAACTCCACAGCTTTCCAGGCGGCCACCCATTTCCAATATTGGGTGGCGGCACCCAAATACAGATCCTGGCGGGTTTGCTGAATATGAAGATTGGCTTCCTGATCTGCCAGTTTGGATTTTTCCAGTTCACCCTGTTCTGGATTGGTCCCCAATCCTCGTAATAATGGCAGCACGAGGCCTAACAGAGGTTGATTGGTCTGTTGAATCCCAAGATCCGCCACCTCAACATCTCCCAAGCCGGTTCGCCATCCAGCGAATCCTTGGAACCCCCAGGGATGTCGCATCTGAATGATGGTGTCGTTAAAACCCACACTCTTTGTTTGACCATCTTTGACCAGACGCTCCACTTCCAAATCATTGACCAGGACGGGTTCGAATGCACCAAGAGCTTTCAGCAATTTCCCCTGAGCTTCCAGCTTTTCAGTCCGACTCCCATGCAACAGTGGATGTTGTGTCTCAACCAAAGACAGGACCGTTTCTAAGCGAAGTGGTCGGCTTGCCGAAAACGGAGAAATCGTGGGCTCCAGTGCAAAGGTACCGGGTAGAGGAGACACAATAAACACCGTGCCCACAAACAGACAGGAAAGTGTCAAGAGATTTCGTGGCATGCATTCTCCCTCCTTACAATGGCTTTCAGGATGAACGGTCGTGCATCACCTGGAGCCGTGATTATTTCCCCGGCCGACCGGCCTTGGGAAGAAATGTCTGGGGGAGATCGGTTGACGGGCCTTGATAGTCAGCCGGGAAGAGATTCACACGTCTCCACAATTCATACCAAAGAGGTACCCGGTTTAACAGAACCCATCCCATGACCTGAGTCCCCTGGCGAATCTGACTTTGCGGTGGCCAGGCATCCGCCTCCGGATCTTGAGCGACCCAGAAACGAAACCGATTATGTGAATCGGGGGCCTGATCAACCACCAGAATTATGCCGTCGAACGTTCCAGCCATCAGCTCCGGCCATGAGGGAAGCGGGATAGTCGGAATGCCATGAAACATGAGTCGGACCTTTCTTCCAGGCCTGAGGAGCGGCGCATCCAATGGTTCTGCCCACATTTCTACTGCCCGGGTGGCCGTATCCGGAACAATAGTGAATAACGAATCGCCTTGTTTGACAATTTCCCCGGCTCCCACTCGTGCCATGCGAACCACCGTCCCATCCATGGGCGCGGCAATGCGGCTGGCAGTGCGACGTTGGACGGCATTGGAGCGGGTCAAGGCCAGGTCAGCCAGTTCCTTCGACGCCTGAGCCGCCTCTCCAAGGGCGGCGGCTCGCTGGGAGCGAATGTTCAGAATGCGTTGCACGAGTTCTGCTTCAATCTGTTCACGCCCATGCGTAAGAGCCTGTCGTGATTGAGACACTTCTTGAAAGGCGGCTTCACTGGCTTTTTGTTCCGCTTGAGCCGCGGCTTCGGCTTGTATAGCTAATTCCAGTTCACGCCGAGAAATCAGCCCTTCGGCTTCCAGAATATGAGATCGTTGCAAATTCAGGTGCGCGGTTTGTGCGGCGACCTTCGCCGCCGCCTGGCGCTGGACCGCACTCTGGATTCGCCCTGACGCTTCCTCAACACGGGATTCGGCCGATCGAGTCGTGGCGTCGGTCAGTGTGGTCATTTCTTCGAGTTGTTTGTCCAAGAAATCGGCACGAGCCAACATTGTTTCCCGTCTCTCTTCCAACGCTTGAATGGACTGGTCAAGCCGTGCAAGCAGATCCGGGGCAAGAAATTTGGGATCGACGTCCACGAGTTCAAGAATCAGATCCTCCTTTTTGACCATCATGCCTTCGTTGACATGCCAAGCCGCGATACGACCTTCAATCGGTGCATGAATCGCTTGTGGTCGCTCAGCAGGAGAATAGGCCGACAACTGCCCTTGAGCAGTGATGGTTTGGGTCCAGGGAACAAACGCCAGAATCAAAATAAACACCAGAAAAATCCCGAGAACCAGTCGGATGCTGGTCTGCAGTTTTTTGGGGATTTGGACAGCTGCCCAGGATTTAAATTGTGGAGGACGACCAGAGCTTCGAAGTGGAGGAGGGCTTTGCCGTGAAACGAATGGGCTCTGAGATGGCTTGGTTGGGAAGGGGGTAAGGTCCATGAGCCAATATGCTTAGGAAAATTGTGGGGGTCGCTGTGCTCCGTTGCTTGCCGACTCTCTGTCGATTGGATCGGCTAATGTGGGTAACAGGTTTTCATGGGCCAGAGAGATAATTTATTCTATCCCCTTTCCATGTTTAAACCAAGTATCAAGCACCAATACCGAGCCAGGCATTGATCGAAACAGAACCAGATTGTTTAGCTGGTCCCTGTCCGGTTGACCAGACGGGTATATGACATGCAGCATGTTCCGCTACTTCCACCATCGAAGAATCCGGAGACCCACCACGCACCTGAACGGCCGTATTTCTTCAAATCGGTCAACAGGCATGTATCGAACTCGAGAGGGTTCGGCTGGGCAGGGAGAGTGCGTTGGCAGTGATCGAGGCGTGCAAACAAGCAGCGAATTGTAGGACGGAAATTTCAAACTGATTGGGTGGTTTTCATTTCTGATCTTTTCTCCGGAGCCGGTTCCTTATTCCGGGTCCTCCTTCGACCATCTGAATGCAAGTCATTCAATGAGCGAACTTCGATGATAATTAACGCCACAGACCGCATGGCTGTCCCTCTTCAGTAGGGAACCCGCTTGACGATCGGTCGGGTGAGCACGGGAGTCTTTGGTGAAAGACGAATTTCTTCATCTTCATGTCGGATCACCAGGCCATCGCCTTCCCGCAATGTATACGTGGCTAAATCGGGACCGAGTTCCACATCCAG
>DOFS01000438.1:0-503 GCA_003523945.1 Nitrospiraceae bacterium
CGATTGCCCAGGAGATCGATTTTGACCAGGCCGGCATCCTCCGTTTGATCCTTTTCCCATTGAATGACCGGAATACCCTTTGCCGCCACTTCCACCGGCACATAGCGGCGGAGGTCGTCAGGAACAATCACGATACCCCCGCAGTGCAGTGACAGGTGACGGAACCGTCCCTGAAGTTGAAGAGCGAGTCTGACAATTTCCGGCCATGGTTCGCGCAAATCGGTGAACGCCGAGGCCCCATCAAGGTGTGAGTCGAGTCTCTTCCTATTGTGTGGGATCGAAGATGGCGAAGATGGGAAAGAGCGAGGCTTTCCATTTTCTCCAATATTGGGAAGGCGGGGGGTCTGCCGGGTCGTGGATTGGCTGCATGGGGAGGCTGAGGGCTGTTGAGCCGGAAAATCGGTGAGCGGGAGGCGGGTCAGCAGTCGACTCACCTGCTGAATTTCCGCCGGAGGCATGCCATACACTTTGGCGACTTCCCGCACGGCCGCCCGGAGCGCCAG
>DOFS01000438.1:623-1089 GCA_003523945.1 Nitrospiraceae bacterium
GTATTCTGATTGGCCACCATGCCGGCCTGCCGGCTGCCATAGCGCGCAAAGACAAAATCCACAATGCGGTCGCGCTCATCCCAGGGAAAATCCACGTCGATATCCGGCGGATCGTGACGCCCGGGATTTAAAAAACGTTCAAAAAACAGATTGTGACGGATGGGGTCCACATGGGTAATGCCCAGGCAATAGGACACGATGGATGCCGCCGCCGATCCCCGGCCACAGGTGCGAGGCGCCTGGCGGACAATCTCGTCAACCACCAGAAAATAGTGGGCGTAGCCTTTATCCCGGATGACGCCCAGTTCGCGTTCGATACGATCAGTCACGACCGATGTCAGTGAGCCATATCGCCATCGGGCCCCGTCGTAGGTCTTCTCGCGTAGCAGAGTGAAGGCATGTGGGTCGGAGAGCTGGCGAAAATTCGGAAAAATGGTCTCTTTGAACGACCACTTGGTCTGGCAGC
>DOFS01000438.1:1265-6117 GCA_003523945.1 Nitrospiraceae bacterium
GCCAGTGTCGCAGGCGGCATCAACCAATGGTTGGGTGCACAGTATGCGTCAGGAGGCAATTGAGAGAGTGTTGTATTCAAGGCGATCGCGCGAAGGATTTGATGGAAGGGGAATTCCTGAGGGGTTACGAAATGCACCCGGTTGGTTGCGACGGGTGGAAGGCCTGTGCGGCGGCTAAAGGCCAGGGCCTGGTGCATGAGCGAGCCAGGCGAGAGCTCTACGTACAGATCGGTAGGGGAGTGACGTTTCCAGGCAGTCAGTGCGGAAGGGTCATCAGAGAGAATGATCAGTCCTTGGCGGTGCTCCTGAACCGAGGCGATATAGTCAAAGTCGGCATCGCAATGGCGTCGGGAGAGTAGGCGGCAGAGGTTGGTGTATCCAAAAGAATCTTTGACGAGGAGCACGGCGCGGTGCCGGTTGTGGGTCAGTTCGGCTCCCAGGATCGGGCGTAAGCCATGGGCCTGTGCGACCTCGATAAAGCGAATGGCACCGTACAGTCCGTTCGTATCGGTCAGTGCGAGTGTTTCGGCTCCCTGTCCCCTTGCCGTTTGGCATAACGCTTCCAGCGTAGACACTCCTTGCATCGGGGAGTACTCCGAATGAACGTGTAAATGGACAAAAGTTGACATGAAATAATGCCTCAACGGTGAATTTCGCGCTCATTTTTAATTAAAGTATCACTTTATTTTATGCGCATGTTGATAACTTGTTGATTGAAGTAAGGCATTATTTTTTCTATCTGTGTATAACCAATTATTTAAAGTAATTATTTAGTTTTAATTATTTAAAAATGCAAAAAACCTATTATTCATTGGTTGTTTTGCATGTTAATACATGTCATGGAAACGATGGTGATCGTGCCAAATAGGCGAGGGCACCGCTAGAGGAATTCTTCAAGAGTCAGATATTTAATCTAAACGAGAGGCCATGTGTGAGCGTCCCCATTGAATGATTTTCATGCCGAACCGGGTATGCAAACGATCAAGGGCTAATGCCAATCGCTGGGGACGTGGTGGTGCCTGAGGTTCTTCCGAGCCATAGGATGGAAAGAGCGACAGTTGTTCAGGTGGAGGACGAAAGCTATTGCTTCGAATGGTCAGTGAGCGCACGCGGACGCGCCGTTGGAAACAGCGACGGAATAAGGTCTGAACTGATGGAAACATATCAGCCTCCCAATGTGTGGGTGTGGATAAGACAGATGAGCGGTGAACCGTAAGCTGATCACTAGAGAGCAGCGTCAGTTTGAGGCGATGACACAGACGCTGTCGCCGACGTAGATCATGGCAGAGAGAATCCAGAAGACATGACAGGCCTCCAATGAGCCGGTCATGGTCAATCGTATCCGGCTCAAAGAGATAGGAATGGGTCAAGGATAGCGAGGCCTCAGGAGTCACGACCGGCAGAAAATCAATCCCGCGTGCCCACTGGTAGAGCCGATGGCCCCATCGACCGCAGACGGTTTCCAAGTCTTCCAAGCTCACGTCGCCCACGTCACCAATGGTCTCCAGATTTAAATCGGCCAAGCGTGTGTGGAGTGCGGTCCCTCCAGGACCTCGTAGCCCGGGAAGTATTGAGACCGGCAAAGGCGATAAAAAGTCCTGTTCAGAGCCTGCCCGGACATCACATAATTGCGGCGGCGTGAGGATGGAGCTGGCCATTTGTGCGACAAGCTTATTGCTCCCGATACCGGCGACGGCTTGCAGCCCAAGCCGCGATGTGACATCGCGCTCTAAACGCATCGTGGTGTCACAGGTTGTGCCAAAGAGTCGAGTGGTGCCGGTCAAATCCAAATAAAAATGTCCCGGCCTGAACGACTCCCAAACGGGTGCGATCGGTGTCATGAATGACGCGAGAGCATGATGGGCTTGGGCGACACGAGTAGGATTGGGAGGTACCAGGCGAAGAGAGGGACAGCGTCGTCTGGCCCGATCGGCCTGAAGTCCCGGGAGCACTCCGGCGTCTTCGGCTTCGGGTGAAACTTCACGGATGATGGCACGGGACGCATGTGCAGAAGCCACGGCGACAGGTCTCGTGCGTAAAGAGGGATCGTCGAGACGTGATAAGGCGACTTCGAATCGCGGAATACATAAACAAACAATCTGACGGTCCATCATTTTTTATCTAGCCGCAATGCCGAATGACCCCGATCACCACTCCTTCAATCAGAAATTCATCATGGGGAGTCACCAGAATCGGAGCCATGGTTGCGTTCGCTGGATGCAGCTCAATCTGCCCCTCTTTTCGGTAATACTTTTTAATGGTCGCCTCTTGATTCACCAGCGCGACCACGGTTTGTCCATTTCGCGCCATTCGTTGCTTGTGTACAATCACCAGGTCGCCCGGGAGGATGCCTTCATCCCGCATCGATTCACCTTTCACTCGTAGCGCGAAATTGTCTCCTGTTCGCAGCATGGAAGGTGGAACTTCCACTAGTTCGGTTTGGGGAATGGGCTCAATCGGGTTGCCGGCGGCGACGATGCCGGCCATGGGAATCTGTGTCGGGGAATCCAGTTGGGAGAGGATGGCTTCGACCACTCCAGGAATCCGGCGCATCCCGCATTCGTAGCGGGTAATGGTCATACGAGTGGTGCGGAGGCGTTCAGCCAGTTGCGTTTGCGTTAATCCCAGGCGTTGCCGAATCTGTTTGAAGGCTTCAGGTGTCATGTAACCAATGGTTACATTATGGCATGAGAGGTGTCAAGAGAGGTGGTTTGGCCACCGACGAACTCAGGCTGCATTGAAGGTAAATTTCATAACTTGTTGATTCCTTTGGATGTTTTACCATAACTCTCTCATGCTGAAGGGTGCGGATCTCTCATGCCATCTATGGACAGCCTGAGAGACGTCACCCATAAGACAGCTCATCGTAAGAAGACCGTCAGCCATGTTTTTCCCGTTCACAAACCAGGAGATGCTCAAGATCTACCCTAGAAAAAAGCGCATGCCGCAACACATTCGGTCATCACAAGAAAGAAGAGGAAAATCTGATGTTTGAATGGCTGACAAGTCCTGAAGCATGGATCGCATTAGGCACGTTAACCGCGTTAGAAATTGTCCTGGGGATCGATAACATTATCTTCATCTCCATCCTTGTCGGACGTCTTCCCGAGAGTCAGCGGGTCTTTGCCAGAAGAGCAGGGCTTGGCCTCGCCATGATCGCGCGTCTGGGGTTGCTGTTTTCGATTTCCTGGGTCATGGGACTCACCGAACCGTTGGTGACGGTGTTCACCCAGGCGATTTCAGGGCGCGATATTATTCTGGTCGGCGGCGGGTTGTTTCTGATGGCGAAAGCCACGCATGAAATCCATAACAGTCTGGAAGGGCTAGAAGAAGAGAGCGGTCACACGATGGTGGCTGCCAGTTTGGGAATGGTTCTCGTCCAGATTGCAGTTCTGGATATTGTGTTTTCACTGGATTCAGTCATCACGGCAGTCGGTCTGGTCGATCAGGTGTCTCTCATGGCGATCGCCATTATCCTGGCTGTGCTCGTGATGCTGATGGCCGCAAAAGCGATTGGAGATTTCGTTGATGAGCATCCGACCATCAAGGTGCTTGCCCTCTCATTTCTCATTCTCGTGGGTGTGACCCTGATGGTGGAGGGGTTCGAGGTGCATGTCCCGAAGGGCTATATTTATTTTGCCATGGCGTTTTCTGTCACGGTGGAAATGCTCAATATTCGCATGCGGAAAAAACGGGCCCCGGTCAAACTGCACAAGACGATTTCCGAATAGCCGGAAATACGCGGACGCCACGGGACGCGTGTGAGGTCCTTGGCGGAAGAGGGGGAGAGGAGATGATTTTGGCCACCCGTCTGTGTGGGGAGAAGTCCCAGATGATGTGGTGCAAGATGCGCTACTGCGGATATTGGTGTTCGCGGCAGATCAATTGAACGTCTTGTACGCTTAATGGTTCTCGTGTCAAGCCACAGACATACCCGTTCTTCTGATGATCTTCATTGAAACGACAGGTGTGACAGGCTCCAAAGGCTTTTCGTCCATTAATTTTCTGCATTTTTCGCAAGATTGAACGGAACATCGAAGTCAGTTCAGCGATTTTCATGGAGTCCATCATCGCCAGTGCCGGCTCCAGACTTCTGGCGAGAAGGGCTTTTTTAACGAGGTTGCTTCCCTTCATGGTAGGCGCAAGGCGTACGATTCGTTTGTCCTGTTTGTCCGCCTGCTTCCGTAGGAATCCCTTCTGCTCTAAGACTTTCAGCGATTGAGAGACGGTTCCCTTCGTGAGTCCCAGATACTCCGCCACGGCTTGCGGCGTATTTGAATAGCGATTGCATTGTGTCAGATAGGTCAGCGCTTCCATCTGCACGGGTTGTAATCCGTAACGCAGACCAAACGCCCGTGCCTCCATCCGTTGCAGGTTGCACAATCTTTCCAAGACATCATTGGCTTCTTGTGTACTCATAGGACGATTGTATCGTCTCGATACAGATTTGACAAACGCAAAGGTCGCTGGTAAGTTTCATTTAGTTTCGACTCAATACTAATTTTAACTAAACAGGAGACGCCTTATGAAGAAAGCGGTGTTTTATCATGCAGGGTGCCCGGTCTGTGTATCTGCGGAAACTATGGTGACTCAGGCCATTGATCGTCAGCAATACGACCTGGAAATCGTACATTTTGCACAAAAACCCGATCGAATCGTGGAGGCCGAAACGGCAGGTGTGCAGTCGGTACCGGCGCTGGTGTTAGAGGGGCAGGTGTTCCATGTGAATTTTGGTGCGTCCATGGCTGATGTAAGAGCCAGCGTGTAAGCGATCAAATTCATGGAAGAGAGTGATGTTGACAGGTATGGGCTGAGTGCTGATTGCCTGAAAAATTTTCCAAGTAATAAAAAA
>DOFS01000412.1 GCA_003523945.1 Nitrospiraceae bacterium
AAGAAAGAGCTAAATCCCTTAAAAATCAATGTACCCATGTCCCTGATGGGAGTACATTTCGGGTGCTGAATATCTGCGTGCCAATCTTCATGATACGCAAGACCGACAATCTCCTCATCAAATTCTTGAAGGATACTTGTAATTCAACGGCACAAACGTTATGTAAGTAAATCAATTTCCTTTCGAAAGATAACCCCAAACTTACACACGAATTGAAAGGTAGGAACTATGAAGGGTCGAATCCTCTCTCAAATAAAGCCATACAACCGGCCCTTGTGGCATTGCCTCCTGCTTGTCTCTTTTTTCGCCAGTCTTACCGCAAGCTGCGCCCATAAAACATGGGATATCAACAGATACATTCACGCTCTTGAACGCCCGGAACGGGATCAACACCAACAACCCGAAAAAGTCATTGAGGCCCTGAACCTCACGCCTGGCATGATGGTAATTGATGTCGGCGCAGGCTCGGGTTATTTCACCCGTCGCTTTGCCGAATCGGTGGGAGAAAAGGGGCAGGTCATCGCCATCGATGTCGAACAGAAAATGTTGAATTACAACAAAGGGAAGTTGGAAAAAATTGGACTCGCCAACAGAGTCCGTTTTGTTCTGGCCGAGTCAGAAGGTCCCACATTTTCCGGGAACAACGCCGACATCGTATTCTTGTGCGATGTCTATCATCACCTGGAAGACCAGATCGACTATCTGGCCAATACCAAACCTGCGCTCAAACCAAACGGACGTGTGGTCATCATCGACTACTATGCCGATGAGCGGTCCGGCACACTCGGCTTCTCAAAACGCCACCTTGTTCCGAAAGAACAAGTCATCCAGGACATGAAACAAGCCGGCTTCACTTTTTCCAAAGAACACACCTTCCTCCCCCGCCAATATTTCTTAGAATTTGTCCCCAAAAAAATGGCGCCCCCCTTACAATCAGAAAATTAGCTTGATGCCTGATCGAAGGACCTGCCTTTTTTTGTCTTCTGCGTAGATATGTAGTTATCTATCGTTTTGGGTATGGTGTGGCTGGCGTTGAAGCAGCGTTACTAGCCATTAGATCGACTACTAATGGCATATGATCACTAAATGCCAGCCAATCGGCGGGAAACCCGATTTCCATCATTGAACCACGCATCATGTCCTTTGAAATGAAGGCATAATCAATGTGGTAGGGTTTCTCAGGCTTTCTATACATAAAAAATGTTGGCTGATTCTCCTTGCCTTGCTCTTCTCCAGTTTGAGCGTGGTAGAGACTGACGATTCCCAAATCTTCCAATTCTCTTACTACATCTGAATGGTTCCACCAGCGATCCCAGGCATCCCAACGTGAGTTACTATTAAAGTCTCCAATTATGATGGAATATGGGTTTGAAAAATGGATTTTATTTTGTTGAAGATACTTCCACATTTGGCCGATGTACTTAAAAGTCGGTGAATTAGCCTCCCGTGTCCACACGGCTAAAAGAAAAAAGCTCTTATTGACTAAGCATGGCAAAAAATACTCAAGCCGACCAGAATCTATCGTCATTACTTCCAAGGAGATATCTGGCTTGGCAAATATTCCTATCCCCCTGCTCTTATTCTTGCCTATCCATAGATAGTTCTTGCCCCAATCTTTATACACTTGAACTGGTGATTGGTTTGGATCTTCACACTCTTGAATGACATATATGTCAGCTTCCAACGTGGAAAGCTGTTGCATCTTTTTTCTAAGTGCTCCGTTACAATTCCAACTGACTATTTTCATAATAAAAAAACCCGATTAGATTGATACGCACAAAATATGAATAATTGTCTTCTTCCCCCCCCCTCAATCAAGGCTCTTTAGAACAATAGCCGGCAAATTCACTTTTCTTTACATGATTGTCCGACGCCTGCCGCCCGGCTCCAGGGGCGGACACTCTTATCATTAGGCGGGCCTTGTTTGAGCGCAGCGAGTTGGTCCGCCCTCCCGTAGCCTGTGTCCGCCCCATCCTATGAAACCGGGCGGGGCGTCATTGGTTTTGGGTCCTTTTGCCGAAACAAAAGGGCCTCGCCTGCCGGGGCGAAACCCGGCAACACAGAAAATCACGTTGATACGAGAGGTGGGGGCCACACGTGCGGTGCCTTTACCTGCCAGCGCTTTTTTGCTGGCAAACCCCAAAATGGATTCCCGATACACATCGTAAAGCTGTAATGCCAGCACCATGAATTCTATATGATCCTGAAAAAAGTGAGTCAGAAGTTTAGCTGAGTATTGCTTCACATTCCCTCATCACGAATTGATTCCAGGGGGTTCCCCCCACGAAAGTGAGGCAAACATTTATGAATGTCTTACTAGCCTTTTGAAGAGGAAGCAGACGAGGAAGATCTTCTCGACTTTTTTTGTGTCGTGACGCGACTAGCCAATTGTGCATTCTTCCGGGACTGGTTATTTTTGGAGATGGCACCACCATCCACAGCCTCCTGCAGCCGACGCACTTCGTCAAGAATTTTCAAGAACCGACGACCGAACGGGGTGAGTTTATATTCCACTTCAACCGGAGGCTTAATCCCAATCACCGTGCGCCGCATGATTCCGAAACGGATCATCTTTCGCCATCGCTCATTCATGACCTTTGCCGACAAACCTGGACATGCCCGGAGCACCATACCAGGGCGATTGTTCCCCTCGGCACAAAGCTGGAGTAAGCGGACAGACCACTTACAGCCCACAATACTCTCCACCATCGAAGCCACAGGAATTTTCCTGCCATCCTGCAACTCCGACTCCACTCCCATCAATGGATCATCCT
>DOFS01000250.1:0-1387 GCA_003523945.1 Nitrospiraceae bacterium
CCCCGCTCGCGTTTAAATACGATCTGCTGGAAGGCGTCGTAGTCGATCGATTCCAAGACTTCGTCATGACGGACCAGCGGCTCCTCATAGGGCCTGGTGGCCATCGCCTTGGCGCGTTGCTTCAGCTCATCAAATGAGAAAGGTTTGGCCGTACCGAACTGGATTCCGGAGGTCCCGGCTCTACTTCTCGCCTGCGGGAGTCCAGCCAGTGCACTGACAGCGGCCATGAGCATGAGGAATTGGCGGCGATTTAACATAACTGGGAGATTCGTTTGGCTGGGAGATTCGACTGGCAGGTAGTCTCTAAGGGTTGGTTACTGTGGGCCGAACGACCATAAGGAGAAAAGCCTGTCTCGGCCCCAAGCCGATCGTCAATAAAACCTCGTAGGCCTGAAATAGCAAAATGTTCTCGACAGAGTCCCTTGGTCCCGGTCACCGACACATCAATCTGGTGTAATGACAAGAACGTACCTCTGGCGAGTGTGGAAAGACTTGGGCCGTCGGCATAGGGTGTTCCGCTCATGCTGTTAGTGCACCGACACCTAATCCCAAGGCACGGGAACTCATTAAAAATGTACCGTCCACAGGCATGTTTTGTTCTCCATTGGGGGATTCCGATTCCGACCTTCGGTAGCCGTTTGGGAATAAAAATTTTAAACGGAATGGGGGAGCTGATAAATACCAAAGATGTTACCGGAGGGTCAATGAGCGGTCCGCAGGCCGTTTGCCTGCAAGGGGGAAGTGCGCCCGGGTTGTTTCCATGTATATTGATTCTTTGAGGCGTGTGGTGAGCTGGGGACAGGGGCAAAGGGAAGTATGGGATCAGAAACCGAACCGGAATCCAGGATTGGTTAGTCTGTCTGTGTGAAAACTCCTCGCTGCGGCAGTGGATGGCAATGGTGCGCGCGACATGGGCGATGCCCTTATGAAGGCTTCGATAGAGCTTCGACAGTCTTACGCCTAGAAAAGAGCATCATTGAAGGGGTATTGCCGCGTTTCTTCTGGCAGCCAATATAGACCTCTTTAGACCTCTGTAGATCTCTCCGTAATTCCAATCTGGTTTTTATATGGATCCCCCCTGCCGGAAGGAATGCATTGCAGCCAAAACCATTTGTTAGTGGTGTTCGGCCGGCATGACCGGTCTTGTCTGTTTTGGTCTAAAAAATAGTCTTGAGGAGCATGTTTTTTCTGTTCCATTAATATGTAGGATGGTGTATGCTACGGCATACATCCTTATCAGACAGTAATACAGTGGCCCAGGATATGTGTCATGCCCCCAACGTCCTTTCCTGACATGCCAAACTGCTTCCTCCAACCAAATCCCAACCAGTCGTTTTCATATTTATTCGTTGAAGGCTTTTCTCCAAGCCTTACCGGGACATCTTGT
>DOFS01000250.1:1510-3564 GCA_003523945.1 Nitrospiraceae bacterium
TGGATAGACATGCCATTTTGAACCAGAATTGTCAGAGCATACCAAGAGGCGAAAGAGCGCTCTAAAGACTTATTGATGAAACGGAATGAGAAAGGACACACAATGTCGAAAACTCACGTGAAGGTAATCCCTTTGAGTGCGATGGTTATTGTCCTGGTTCTGGTCGGGTGGGTGTTTCCGTCGATGGCTCATGCTCTTGGGCTCACCATCAACTTTGGTGGATCAGGCACTGGAAGGGTTGAAGCCAATTCGCCAGGGACAGATACATTGTTCATTTTGAATAGTAATACCCTAGACTATGATCAAAATTCTTCTGTCACCCTCACGGCCACTCCGACCGGATTTGGGACATCACAGTCAATCTTTAGTAGCTGGACTGGATGTGCATCAACATCCGGAAATCAGTGCACCGTGGTTATGGACGCTAGCAAGGCTGTGAACGTGACCTTTAATTTGGTTCCGGTCAATCTCACTATCAATTTTTCGGGAACCGGAACAGGACAGGTTGCTGGAAGCGGGGCGGGGACAGATTCCTTTTCCATTTTTGGGAGTCAGACTATCCCCTATGATCAAAAGGTTCCGCCTTCTTCTGTCACCCTCACGGCCACTCCGACCGGGCTTGGGGCCTCACAGTCTACGTTTGCTGGATGGACAGGGTGTCCTTCACCATCTGGAAACCAGTGCACCGTGATAATGAGTGCTAACCAGACCGTGGGCGTGGCCTTTAATCCTCCCGTGCAACGCACGCTGACGGTCACGAAAGCCGGCACGGGGAGTGGGACGGTCACCAGTGCGCCCGGGGGCATCTCCTGCGGGGGTGACTGTACCGAAGCCTATGCCAATGGGACGGCGGTGAGGCTCACGGCGGTGGCGAGTGCGGGCTCTACCTTCGAGGGCTGGAGCGGCGGGGGATGTACGGGCACGGGCACCTGTGCGGTGAATATGACGGCAGCCCAGGCGGTGACCGCCACGTTTACCCAGAATGCCGGAAATCAACCGCCCTCGGTGGATGCCGGACCCTCCATCACGATTGCGTTACCGAATACTGCTGCACTGAATGGCACGGTGACGGATGATGGACTACCGACCACGCCGGGAACGGTCTCCACCCTGTGGAAAAAAGTTAGCGGACCGGGGACCGTCACCTTTGCCAATGCGTCCTCCCCGAGTACCACAGCAAGTTTCAGCGGAGCGGGAACCTACGTGTTGGAGTTGACGGCGACGGACGGTGAGTTCGAAGCAAGTTCATCCCTTACCATTACTGCGAATGATGCCAGTGTGCGAAGATTATCAAACGATTTAAACGCTGATGGAACGGCAGACCTTCTTTGGCGCAATACGCTCAACGGGGTTGTAGTGGCCTGGCTTATGAAAAATGCCGCGATTGACACGTCGGGTGTATTGGGTGGCGTCTCATCAAATTGGCAGATAATGGGAATGGGGGATGTGAATGCCGATAGCCATGCCGATGTGATTTGGCGGAATACCACCTCGGGGGCAGTGGCAGTGTGGCTCATGAACGGCCTGACCAGAATTTCGACCGGATTTCCAGGGAGTCCGTCTCTTAATTACGTGATCAAAGGAATCGGTGATATGGATGGCAATGGAACTGCGGATCTGGTCTGGCACAATACCGTCAACGGTGCATTGGTCATCTGGCTCATGAATGGGTCGACAATTGCAAATTCCGGCTTCCCTGGCCGTGCACCCTTGCAATGGCAGGTCGCCGGAGTTGGTGATGTGAATGCCGATGAAAAAGCGGATGTAATTTGGCGGCATACGACTACGGGAGCCGTAGCAATTTGGCTGATGGACGGCTTGACCCACACCTCAACGGGATTTCCAGGGAGTCCGCCCCTCAGCTATGTCATCAAGGAAATCGGGGATGTGGATGGCAACGGGACCGCAGATATTGTCTGGCACAATAAGCTTAACGGTGCGGTGGCCATCTGGATCATGAATGGGACTAAAGTGGCTTTTGCCGGATTTCCTGGCGGCGTACCTCTGAATTGGCAAATTACCGGGATGGGGGATGTGAATGCCGATGGTCAGGA
>DOFS01000573.1:0-285 GCA_003523945.1 Nitrospiraceae bacterium
GAGGTCTTTATCTGACATGTAAGACTCCCGCGCCCTGGATGGTTCCGGCCTTTAATTGTTGGAGTGCCAGATTGGCTTCCTCTAATTGAAAAGGAACTGTGTGGGTGCGAATGGGAATGGCGGCGGCCTCCTTCAACAGGTCCAATCCATCCTGGCGTGTGTTTGCGGTCACGCTTTGGATGGTCCGTTCCTGAAACAAATCAAGTGTATAGTCCAAGGGTGGAATGGGGGTCATGTAGATGCCGGCTAAGGCGAGTGTGCCACCTTTTTCCAATGCCCGAAGGG
>DOFS01000573.1:404-4174 GCA_003523945.1 Nitrospiraceae bacterium
GCCGGAGGCACCAGTTCACCAGCCGGGGCAAACATAATCGCCGAGTGAAGGGTGTCCGGTGGCATCTCCGCGGCCGTTCCGACCCACACCGCTCCCAGTTGACGAGCCAGTGCACGATGTTCTTTCCGTAAGGAACACACGTAGACTTCGCATCCCCAATGCCGTGCAATTTGAATTGTGATATGGGCCGATGCCCCGAACCCGTAAAGTCCCAACCGTTGGCCTGGTTTAACCTGACTGCGGCGCAAGGCGCGATAGCCGATGATGCCGGCACACAACAACGGGGCGGCCTCCTCGTCAGTAAACACGGATGGAATAGGGTAGGCGAATTGTTCAGAGACCAGTGCGTATTCGGCGTAACCACCGTTGACGTGATATCCGGTGAAGGTGGCCAGTGCGCACAGATTTTCCCGCCCCGCCTTGCAGAACTCACAGGTCCCGCAGGTTGCCTGGAGCCAGGCGATTCCTACTCGATCACCTTCTTTGATTTGTTTGACTCCTTGTCCCACTCGATCCACGATGCCGACGGTTTCATGTCCAGGGACAATAGGACGGGTGGAGGGTGGCAGTTCGCCTTCGACGACATGCAGATCTGTGCGGCAGACTCCGCAGACATGAACCTTGACGCGAAGCTGGCCGGGACCGGGTTCCGGTTTGGAGATATCACGCGCGCGTAAAGGACCCGTCGCGACATCGGCATCCTGTTCGAGGATCATGGCATTCATCTTTCACTCCTATATGGGGTAAAAATATTGATATGGCCATTCAGGCATTGGGCAAACGGGTGATGCCGATCCATCCAGCATTGCCATCTATCATAGTCGTTCCCGGCATTCGTGATCTGGAATTCATCTTGACCCTAGTTTGGATAGATCACGATCAACGACCCGGTAATGACGTCAAGTTGTCATGCTGAGCCAGTGGCGAAGAATCTGTGCCCAGGTGGAGCAACGGCAGTATGAAACGCAATCCGGTCTGAGTTTGACCTCACTCGTGTTTGTAAAATGGGATCACACTGATTCAAACAATCATTGGACAACGGTCCGGCTAAATTGATACTTACTTCGGGAACCATGGAGTCTGTTCTGTCCGTCAGGGCCTCATCATATCGTATCCGTCGGGGTAGGTGAAGGTCAGTCAAAACCACCAGCATGAAGCGAGCAAGGCCGAAAGCCACAAAAACCCGTCCCAAGAAACCCCTCTGGAATATCGGTTCCCACCGAAAGCCCCGTGTTCGGCGATTCCGGTGGATTCGGATCATTCCATTCAAGACGATATTTGTTCTCCTCGGTCTATATGTCCTCTTTGAAGTTTTGACATTTCCATTTCTTTCCATCGCCCAATTGTCCACGGAAAATCCTACAGAAACCGCACTCATGCGGCAGCGTATCGATGAAGCCCATGATCAAGGAACTACGATGACCATCGACTACCGATGGACCCCTCTTTCACATGTCCCGCGTCACGTTCGGATGGCCATTCTGGTATCTGAGGATGGAACATTTTATTCTCATGCCGGCGTGGATTGGCATGAGGTCCTTGAATCGATTGAAACCAATTTGGAGAAAGGACGGATTGTTCGGGGTGGCTCGACCATTACCCAGCAATTAGCTAAGAACTTATACCTCTCGACCTCCCGGGATCCTATTCGAAAAGGCAAAGAACTCCTCATTACCTGGATGTTGGAATCGACCTTAAGTAAAAAGCGTATCCTGGAACTCTATCTCAATATCATTGAATGGGGACCGGGCGTGTTCGGTATTGAGGCCGCCGCTCAACGCTACTTCCACAAGCCTGCATCCCGGCTCTCCATAGATGAGGGGGCACGTTTGGCGGCGGTTATTCCCAGTCCGCTTCGGCATCAACCCACCGAGACCACCTCGTATGTGGAAAAGAAAAAGGAGTTGATCCTCCGTCGGATGTCCACCCGCTAACCTGAGAGGTATTGAGGAAATACTAAAGGGAGATAAAAACCAAAGGGGGAAAAATGGAAACATTTCAAGTCAAAACAAAAACACTCAAAGATGTTGTGGACCTCACCTCGAAACTGAATGGCATCATTCAAAAGAAAGAATTTCAGAATGGGTTGTGCCACGTCTTCCTGCCCCATACCACAGCTGCGCTGACGACCGGGGAAATAGGAGAGGGCACGGAGGAAGACTTTCTCGAAGTCGCCGAAAAGATTATTCCCCAGATTAGATTTCGTCATGCCCATGATCCCTCCCATGCATGGTCCCATATGGCAGGGTCCTTGATCGGGGCATCGTTGACCCTGCCCGTGATAGACGGGGAATTGCGTGTGGGTACCTGGCAATCCGTCTTGTTAGTCGAATTAGATGGTCCTCGGGAAAGGCAGCTCGTGGTGGGTTTAGCTCCGGTGGCCTAAAATGATGGTTGATTCCCCGGCCACCTGCTGCTAAAGCCGAGGTTCGTCCCGGCGCCGAGGTCCCTTCGTCTTGGCTCAGGGGAGGCCTTTTGTTTGGGTAAAAGGACCCAAAACCAATGACGCCCCGCCCGACCTCATTTGGATGGGTTTGATGTAAACAATTGGAGGGCGGGCCAACTCGCGCATCCTGTCCTGCGTCTCGCGAAGGGCTCACACAAGGTCCACCTCTCGATTTGAGCGTCAGCCCCGTTGGTCAATCTCGAGGGGGTAGGATAACAAGCTAGCGAATCCACGCGTGGTTAGAAAGCCGGATTTGGTTTGCGTGATTGCAATGCCTTGCCCCCAATATGTACCACGCCGGACAGATCGCGAAAGAATTATTCAGACTTTCGCCCGCCCTACTTTTGTCCTCCCTTCGATCGTTAGCGAGAGGGTTCCTACGGTGTAGTAAACTGCGTAATCTTACAGCTTGGCGAATTGGGTAGGGGCGATCCTGCATGGAACTGCTCGGCGCATTGCTTGATTTCAAGCGCAGCATCAGCCGTCGCTTGGTCAAAGGTGTCCTGCCCGGGCGTCATCCAGATCGGCGATGTGGCTGAGTGTGGGTGCTTACTCTCCTGGGAAGGGGCTGTGGCCTTGATACCTAAATCGAGCGCCGTGCCATTGCTGGGGACGTTGCCGGTGTTACTCACATTGTTCACTCCCATGCGATGACAGTTGTTGCATAGATTGTCGTTGACTTCGACCTTGTAAGCCTTCCATGAGGCGAAATCAGCGCCGACAAAGGAATAGGGCTCGGGGTCGCTGTTGAAGGTGATATCACCCGCACCGGGTAACTGGTTGGGGCCGGATATTTGGGCGAGATACGGGGATCGGATGATTGGCCCATTGTCATGGCAACTCACACAGGGGAATTTGCTGTTGACAATTTGTGACGGTGTCATCCAGAAAGCTGGTTTGCCCACTCCCTTGGAAGGCGCCTTGACCTTACCATCATGGCTCAAGTGAAAGCCTTCTTCTAGCGCCCCCTGATAGAAACAGGTTTTGCCATTGACTTTATTGTGCTGGATGACTGCCACATCCCCATACTGCCCTGGGGATAGACCCATTTTTCTGGCATGCGCCACCACATAGGCGTCTGGAGTATTGACCAGCACCCGAAAACGGCTGCCACGATCGCATTTTCCGTTGAGCACGTTCGGACGATCACAGGTGCCGTCTGGATAGGTCGCGGTAGCCGGAGTGAGATGATCGGTTGGAACCGTTGTCCCCAAAGGGCTATCGACATCGAAATCGGGAACAGACACGCCGATGGCCTGATCGCATTCCTGGGCAAAGGCTGCAAGGGCATCCGTTCCTCCCGGTGCGGTTATGAGAAGGCCTG
>DOFS01000417.1 GCA_003523945.1 Nitrospiraceae bacterium
AAATTCGCCGCAATTATGCTGGCGATGTGGCCCTTTGGAAATCCCAGGCCAATCGTGTGATTGAAGAAGCTCGACAGGAATTGATTAAGCGGACAGAAGGGCAAGAGGCGGTCGGTGATATTGTTCGCGATATCTTGCTCACGGTGGGCAATCAAGTGCAGATGACGCTTCCAACGAAATAGGAACGACCATGTTTGCGACACTCTTCATCACCTATTGGGGGTTTTTAAGGCTTTTCCTTCTACTCACGGCCGTGTTTTGGGTGTTCTTCATGAGCACGTCTCTTGTGGAGCAGCACCATATGTTGTTGACGCATTATCATGAGTTACAGAGTAAGTGGAATGAAGCACCACTCTATACGGTGTACCTTGTGATACTGCTGGTGGGTGGGCTGTACCACTTTATCGACTTCTTTCTGGTGATTGTCAGAGAGGGATTTTTGTGGTCCATGGGTATCGATTCGTCTGGAAAGGGGTGTTCTACCAAAAAGTAGCGCGTAAGAAGAAATGCTTTGCAACCTATGCTGTTTTATTTATCGAGGCGAACTATTCGTAGACAACGTTTCCGTTGAGATGAGAGAGATAATTTTTCTGTGGAGCATTCATATATATTGAGTTTTCGACTTAATGAGCATCAGATGCTTTTCCGAGTGGCTGACCTGGAGCGTTGCAAGCTCCGCTGCTCAAGGCGGGGAAGCGCAGACGTTCGTGATGACACAGCAGGTGTCACTTCAGGATTTCAAATACCAAGCATATACACGTTCCTATATTGCGCAGAAGCTGATTCCGCTTGTGCGCACAGTCGGAGAAGGGGTGGTGTTTCTCTTGGCCCCTTTCTGTTGGTACTGGCGTTTCAACCAGGGATGGGCCGGTTGAGTCCTCGACTCGGTCAGCGTGATACGACCATCCATAGTTGTAGACGGAGGCCGTGGGATTTGGCAGTGATGTCATGTCTAGGCTCAACCAGGCTCAGCCACCAGTGAGATTTTAGTGTTCTTGCTGACGGGGCTATGTTCGAAGTGAATGGATAGGTACCCGGGGATGCTTCACCAGTTCCCGGCTCTACGGTCATGGATTAAATAGGACGGGATCCAGGCAACGGCCAGTGTCCATGGCAATCGAAACCACTTCTGAACATTGCCGAGGTGACCCTTACTCCCTTTAAGGGACGTGGCTGTAAAGCCAATCAAGAAAGGAAACAGTATGCACCGAGTCTTCGTGCCCATTACTTCCAAACAGCCCCTAATGCCCTGCTCCCCAGCGCGAGCACGCCTTCTATTAAAGGCAAAACGCGCGGCTGTGTTTCGTCGAAAACCTTTTACGATCATTCCGAAAGGCCGAACCTTGGGGGGTATACAACCGGTGGTCTGGCAGCTCGATCCCGGGAGTCAAATCACGGGAATGGCCTTGGTCGGTGAATTTCCTCACCAAGGTCGGATCATGCTCTGGGCTAGCGAACTGTACCATCGCGGCGACCACATTCGTCAGAAACTTCTCGCCCGTTCTTCGGTTCGGCGCGGTCGCCGGGCACGCAAGACCCGCTATCGTCCTGCTCGTTTTAAGAATCGCCGTCGTCCTGAGGGATGGCTGCCACCTTCCCTTCAGTCGCGATTAGACAATGTCATGAATTGGACGAGGAAAGTCCAACGTTGTGTTCTAATCAGGTCTATCGCCATGGAACTCGTACGGTTTGATACGCAGCAACTCATGAATCCTGAAGTTACCGGTGTTGAGTACCAACAAGGGGAACTGTTTGGCTTCGAAGTGCGGGAGTATCTGTTAGAAAAGTGGCGGCGGACTTGCGCGTACTGCCATAAGACCAACGTGCCAATGGAAATTGAACATCTCATTCCCCGGAGTCGTGGAGGGAGTAACCGTGTGGGCAATCTCACATTGGCGTGTACGTCCTGCAATCAGCGCAAAGGTAATCAGACAGCATCAGAGTTTGGGTACCCGCAACTCATGACGCAGGCAAGGCAACCTTTGAAGGATGCGGCGGCCGTGAACAGTACCCGCTGGGCGCTCTATCGCCAACTTCAGGCACTCGGTCTCCCTGTTTCAGTATGGTCTGGGGGGCAAACCAAATATAACCGCACCCAACAAGGCTACCCCAAAGCCCATTGGATCGATGCGGCATGTGTTGGTATCAACGGCTCCCAGGTCCGTCTTGATCCACAGACACAGCCGCTTGCCATCTCGGCGACGGGGCGCGGTACACGGCAGGTTGTGAAGACCGATCACTTTGGGTTTCCGCGATCGAAAGCAGCGAGAGTCAAACGAACTCATGGTTTCCAAACTGGTGATCTCGTGCGACTTACCCAGCCGTATGGAAAGTATGGTGGTAAATGGGTAGGGCCACTTGCTGGTGTGCGTGCTACTGGAAAGTTTGATCTTCTGACCTCACGAGGAAGAGTCACGGCTCCCGCATCACGCTTTACACTGTATCAACGTACGGAAGGTTATATCTATGCTGCGTAACTCATCAGAGTCTGCAAGAAGTGACAGGGCTGGGAGTAGGAAGGTGTACTGCGCAAGCTGTTGTCTCGGGGACTTGCGGCTCTCCACGATAAATTGAGATTCACCTTCTCTCCTTCAATGATTCGCTCATCAATTGGAAGGACGAGCTATTGCTGGAAATAATAGGGACTGCACATGCTCTGGAAGATTTATTCTTACGGTAATGGCGATGTCATCGCCTCAATTTTTGAAGGCTTGAAACTGATCTTCGGCAGTGGGGCGTATGAAAGCCTTCTTCATTTTGCCCTCTTATTCATGGCCTTTGGCTTGTTGTTGACCACGGTCTTTCGCGGCCGCTTTCTTTGGCCTATCTTGATGGGAGGGATTGCCATCCTGCTCATCTCGGTGACGCTCACTGCCGATGTGTCTGTCGAAGAACAAGTCGATCCGCTCATTCCTGATGTTGTTATCACCGATGTTCCCTTAATCATCGCGTTTCCCGCATACGTGACCAGCGCTGTCGGTTTTGAACTATCGGTCCTGATGGAAACCGTGTTCCCCGTTCCCGATACGCATGTGATGTCTACCTCACCCTTCAATCGAGCCTGGTTTGATTTTCAGAAAACCTTAGAAGTGTATCTGCCAGATGGTGATCTTCGGCGGAACACGCAATCCTATTTGGTGTATTGTGTGTTTCGTGCGGTGGCCTTTGATCAATTGAAACAGGGTGATTTACTCCGAGCGCCCGATCTTTTATCAGCCATTGAAGTCGATAATGCGGCATTGACCGCTCCTCACTATGTCAACGGAAATCCCGTTGAGGCGCTTCAGTGTCCCGATTTTTATAACACGATTATTCAGCCGGGATTTACCCTGACCCATGCCGATTATGGAGAAGCCATGCGTCGACTGCGTGTGGCCTTTCAAGCAGATCCGGATATGCCGGATCTGGAACTGGATTATATTGATCCGGTGATCACGGAACTCGCGATTGGGAGCCAAAGTTCACGTGATCTGATCAACACGATGCTCATCCGGGAAGTGTGGCGAGAAGCAGAGCGGCAAGATCGCCAACGCTTTGGGGATGTGGCAGGGACACTCCTGATGACACAGCAAGCCTTACTTCAGGATTTAAAGTACCAAGCCTACACACGTTCGTATATTGCGCAGAAACTTGTCCCGCTCATGAGGACGATAGGCGAGGGCATTGTGTACTTACTCGCGCCCTTTCTGCTCGTGCTCGCGTTTCAACCCGGAATGGGTCGATGGATGGGCCTCTATCTGCGCACGTTTGGATGGGTGGCCCTTTGGGGACCGATCTTTGTGGTGATGAACTTTCTCATGTTTGCGGAGGGGAGCCGAAGACTCACACCATTGACAGGAACAATCGATGGGGTAGCTATGGCCAACTTTGACAGCATCCGAGAATTTACCACCTTGTTGAACACCGTAGCCTCCGACCTGACGCTGGCTGTGCCTTTGCTGGCCTGGGGGTTGGTCTGGGGTGGGTCTCACTTAATCGGAGGACTCATGGGCGGGCTGGCTCATACAGCAGGGCATGCCGACGCGGTTGCCTCACAATTTGCGCGTGGACGTGGGAGTGTGCGGCAAGAGGGGTTGGGGTCGGTGACGCAGCAAGCGACGGTAGGAGATGAGGAGTTTGTCGTGATCACCGGATCGTCCGGCTTACGTGTCGATCAGCAAACGGGTGCGTCGGATATCTTAGATCACGAAGGTGGGGTAGCTCGAGCAGGAGCTGATGGCTCGCTCATGTATCGCGGTCCGCGAGGGGAATTTGTCGAGAATGAGGAGGGTCGATTGGTTCAGGGATTTCGCATCCGTTCGACGACTGGAAGCGATGGGGTGCGTCGCGATGTGCGAGAAGAAGTGTTGGCGGGCAGTCAATTGCGGACCACGACGGTGGAGGACAATCAAGATGGGACGCTGCGGACGCTCGAGGCGGTGACGGATATAGGCAGTGGCCGCATGCTGCACGAAACGGAAACGACGCGGTTAGATCGTACGGCTACGAGCGTCGAACGCTTTCAGGATGGAAGTAGTGTGGAGCGCAGCTTGTATCGTGGGAGTGTCGACATACTGCAGGGAGGTGAATCTCAAATTCTTCCTGGTACGCTGACATCATATCAGGCTTTTGATCGTCATGGAGAACCCGTTGGGTCGCGAGTCACGCAGTTCGAAGGAACTGATGAAAGAGGAAAATATCAACTTTATGGGGTCGGGATTTCAGATACGGATACTGAGAGTCTCTACCCCGGTATTCAGGTGACGAGTGGGGATATTTCAAATAGGATGCGTCGCGAATTACAGGAATCCCACTCGAGCTTGTCGGAATCTCTCTCACCACATGGGGATGGCTTTCGGACGTTTGAACATCGCGGGCCGTTTCCCTTTGAGTGGGATCATGGATTTCGTGATGTGGAAGACGGCATTCTCACCGTGGAAGGCACGATCCGAGACGGAAATTTTGAGCCTAGCGCTGCACGATTTCGAAGTACCAACGATCCGGACGGCGCCTTATCTGCTGAAGGTCAAGTGGTGTTTCCATCAGGGGAGCCTGCGCCGCTTGGAACGGACGGCATGCCGATGCTCGGTGATGATCAGGCGTTCTTCCGCGTGTCACGAGCGAGCCGGGAAGGACTGGAGACACAACGGACCGAAGGCCCGCATGGATTACCAACGGAACTGCGTCGGAATGCGGATGGGAGCTTTTCCTATACCGCCCAGGGTGATCAAACCTTCCCCATTGCGTTAGGCGATGGACTCACGTTATCGGAGACGTTGCGCTTACGTGAAAGCGGCCGTGCGACACAGGGGCCTAGCGGATTCGAATTCTCACCCAGTGTTGCGGAAGCCACGTTTACCGGTCCATCGCTTGCTGGTGGGCGACCAAGTATCTTTTCGGTTCAAGGCTCGATCGAAGACGGCGTGTTTCAGCCCGCGTCTGGGCAGGTTCGTAGTCTTGTGGACTTTCTTGGTGTGGAAGGTGGTGGAGAAGAGCCGCTTCGATCCGTGCAAGAGCAACTTGCGCCCGAGAGCATCATGTCGGGGCCACCGGCGTTTAGCCGAAGCCAGCGCGGAAGCGTTGAGGAGTTCTTCAATGTCGATCGGTTTGAAGGCACGGCGACCTTTGATCAAATGGTGAAGGGTGGCCCATCGATATTGAAGGAGTTGCCGGTGTATGCGCGGGCGCAATATCACGGTGATCAGATCATTGCAGGGGAATTTCAAGGTGGTATCGAAGGAGAATTTGTCCATGGTGATACCGTGACTTCATTACATTTTCAGGACGGCGGTGAACCTGTCTTTCGTGAATCCAAATCGGGGACCCGCAGTACGACGTTCAATCGAGAAAGCCATGAAGGCGTGATGATTCTCCCAGGTCAAGAGCCTGGCCAGTATTTCCGCATGGCGGGATCTTTTGACTTTGACCCCGCAACGCACGACTTAGTATCTGCCAGGGCGTCCTCTGTCACGCAGCTAACACTGGAAAATGATGGTGGACTTCAAACGGTGTTTAGCAATATGGAGGGTGACATGCTCTTTTCAGAAACGAAACGAGGAGAGCTTGAAAGCGGGATCGTCTTTCTTCCAGATGACGACGGCAAATTGCAACCCATGGCCGGTGTGACCTATTCCCATGGTGGCGGTTTGGTATCGGGCGAAGGCAATGCGATCGTCTCAACGCAGTTTGCGAATGACCAACAAGAATTCGAAAAAGTCTTTCGTTCGCCGGAAGGTGAACAACTGTATAATCAAATACTTAGCGGTGTTGAACATCAGCAAAAGAACGTGTTCAGTCAGCAGAATGTTCGGGAGATATCATACGACACGGGGTATGCATTATTACGACTGCTTGGGGAGGATCGAGATCCTAGTGAACTGACATCTGATGAAATGACGGCTTTGGAGGCGTTGGCCGTCACGAAGTTCACGAAAGATCAGCTCATCGATTTTAGACGATTGATGCTTCGGCCTTCTCGGGGAGGGGGATCTAGAACCAGATAACTCAAAGATCCTAGGCCACCAACCGTGATAATTCTCGAAGGATCAGTTAGAATTGTTCTTTATTTGTCTAACAATCCTACTTTCTCACAATGCTTACCAGGATTTTTCTATCAAGTATTCTTGCGCTCTTGTTTCCGTATGAATTTTCGTTGGCAACAGATGTTCAGAGTGGAACTGGTCGAATAGCAAAGTCTCCTCCCGGAGAGATGATGCTAATACCAGCAGGTAAAGGTGTGACTCGGTGGGGAGGCCAGATCTTTAGGAAGTTGATCTTTGATAGACCTTTTTATGTTGATAAGTTTGAAGTTACTGTTGAAGAGTACGACAAATATCTAAGTCCTAAAGGAAAAGTCCAAAAACGAGATCTGACGCCTGCCTACTTTGAACAGGCGGAACTTCCGAAGCATGCTAAATACCCAGTCGTAGGTGTCACGTGGCGCCAAGCAGAGCTCTATTGCAAGGCGATGGGAAAACGCTTGCCAGCTAATGTCGAATGGATGATGGCAGCTGTCCGAAAGGGTGACGAAACGGCGGGTCCAGGTGGCGTGGCACTTTTTGATTTGGATGAATTAGGGAAAAGTCAAAGTTCAATGAAAGTCGAAATTCGTAAACCTTTTCACGTTTATGATCAAGGCCTTCGTCCTGTGGGAAGTTTTCTTGACGATGTTAGTACATACGGTGTGTATGATATGGCCAGTAGCGTATCTGAGTGGCTTGACTGGACCGACAAAAAACATGATACACGTGAGTTAATTGGGCGTTTTTCTAAATCTTTAGGTCCAGCTTTTCATAGTCTCACCCACGTCGAAGACCACGGCGGCCGCTTCTGGCTAGGGTTTCGGTGCGCGAAGGATGTGCCGAAGTGACAAGCCTCTTTTTCTTCCTCTTATAATCATTCCACTCTAAACATTTCCTCTTAACTGAACTCCTGTCCATCCTCACCCTCCTTTTGGTGTTTGGGTTATTGGATTCCCATGCCCATACCTATCTGCTCTGCGAAAAGAAGGAGCTTATTAGCAAATTCCTTTGTGTATGTCTGGAAATTTTGGGGAAGAACATATTGGCACACGCTTAGTTGAGAATCATGTTGTCCAGAATGCTTCGAAAATGCCTATCGAGTTCCAGAAATGTGTGCTGTAGATCTGAGTGCTGATACTTGGGCAAATCGGATGGAGAGGATTCAGGATTGACTAGTGTGAACTTCCCCGCAAGCCTGGCAAGTTCGATAAAAAGAACTTCGGGATGGATGCGTCCTACATCATAGTAATGGGTTAAGACGGGGATCGTTGAATGAATGGCATCTTGTAGTAAAAACCGTGACAAATCCGCACCCCGATCTGCACGGTCACCTCTTTGCTGATCGGCCAAAGCTTTTCCAATCTCGGCCAATCTTTCTATTAATCCGTGAAGCAGTTTCATGAGCGTATCAGAGCCAGATATCCAGAGTAGTGGTGGAATATATGAGTCCTGTAATGCCATTAATCCGTCTGACTGACGAACAAGTTGTGCTATTTTGATGATGCTATAGTCGGGCAATGCTTCTGCAGAAAAAGAGATCGAAAAATTCTTACGTGCCACAAGAACATCTTGCGGATTCTCGCCAATGTTGTAATCTGGAAGTCTTAAAGGTGAGCCAACATACCGTGGGCGATCCGACTGTGTTTTGTTCTCTAACTCGCATTTGCTGAGTCCAATGCGTTCGATGGGGATAGTGAGAAATACATCGAGGGGGTGTTCAGTGTCCAATGGAAAGTCCCCGAAGTTTCGTGTGAGCGGAGAAAGGTCCTGCTCTGGAATTCGAACGTTTAGGCGATCAGGCATCGTGCCACGAAGTTCCACCAGAGTAAATTCGCCATTCGTAAGGACATCCTGGTCGACGACCATGGAACACAGACCCCAGCCGAAAGGAAAGAAATCGGAGAGTTGTTGCGTTAGACGCACTTCATGATAGGGATCTGCGTATTGTAGATAGTGGGGCGAGAACGAGGCGATTAGACTCCAGAGGATCTTTTGCGGGGAATTCATAGAGAGGGCTCCTTTCGCATTCGGCAATGCGTTCGCGCGGGCCTGTTTTTCATTGTATACACGAGCGGCGTCTATTCTGCCAGGACGAGCGAATTTTGCCATGGTTTTGATATTTATGAATGAGCCGCGGACAGGAAAACGTCGATATGGTGTAGTTCCAGATTCGATCACTAAGTATCGACTATGCTCTAACTAGTGTCGTGTCTTCTGAAATGATCTGCAAAGAACAGTAAACCGTTTGATAGCTCGCCCGCACTACGAGCCCCTTCCGCCGGCAACTCCATACCAGCTCGCGTGAGTTAACCTACCTTATATAATTGAGTGTCTAAATCATGACGGGCACTGTTTGAACGACAGTTAGGAAATCAAGGCGGATAGGGCATTGGCCGGACGATCTAAACATTTGAACGATCAGAATGAGTTTATAACATACGAGCCTAACTCCTAACTGGAGTAGTTCGGCCAACCTTTTACTCGACTTAATTGCTCGCTTTTAAAACCCATCCATGTTGGCAGGGAGACTATGAAGTCTGAAACTATTGGTAAGCGTGAACTTGATCATGCGCAAAATGGAAGTATGTGATGCGATGCTGATTGTATCGAATTAGGTCCCAGAGCACCTAGCGCGATAAGCTTTTGACCACATTGAAGTTGAGCTTCATTTCCTCCACATAAAGCTCCGCCGCCATCCGCGTAATTTTCTCCTTCTTGGCATTATACCTTGCTGGTTCGAGACTGATGATACCGACATGGGACAGCTCAATCCTGCCGAGCACCTCTTTATGGTCGTGGCCGAGGATCGTGATCTGGCCATTGAGTTCGTCGGAGTCGGTACACTTGCCATCGATGACAAAAGAGGTGAACCAGTCCTCCCACGATCCGGCATCAGTGGCCGAGAACGTGACTTTGAGGTTGGGGACTTCCAGCTTGCCGGGCTGTTTGGTGCGCGTGCGAGTCTTGCCAGCACGGTCCTCGATTACTGTCTGCTTCAGTGAGAATGAATCGATTTTTGAGACCCGATCGCAAGGGAGGTCTCCGAGTGTGAAAGTGAAACCTGAGGTCAGCCACTTCCTTGTTTTTGTGCCCGTTTTAGCGCTTATCCGTTCACCGGTAAGCTTCTCATGGCGTAGACGCTCGGGGTTCCATTTGATCGTCAGATAGGCCGGCTCTTTTGAGCTAGCATCGAAGGCGGGAAAGGTGCACTCGGTGATAAGTGCGGTCGAAAAAATTATCGCGCGCTGGGCTTTGTAATCGAAGTCGGCAGAGATGACTTCACCTGACCGGGCTCGATTGGCCTTGCTTTTCGTTTTTGGGGAAACTGTCCAGGATGATCGTATCCATTCATAGAACGATGGGCGCATCCCCATACCGCATTCTACCGTGATCTCTTCGTGTTTAATGGTGGCGAGGTGCTTCTTCACGACGTTGTCGGGACCCG
>DOFS01000606.1 GCA_003523945.1 Nitrospiraceae bacterium
TGGGTGCCGATCTCTTCAATTCTTCCACGATTCATGACCACAATACGATCGGCATGTTGAATCGTAGACAAACGGTGCGCAATGATCAACGTTGTTCTGGCTTTCACCAGGTTTGCCAGAGCTTTTTGCACAAGTTTTTCAGATTCCGAATCCAGAGAAGACGTTGCCTCATCCAAAATCAGTATCGGGGGATTCCGCAAAATAGCCCGTGCAATGGCGAGCCGCTGACGTTGTCCACCCGATAGTCGTAGCCCATTTTCACCGACCATCGTATCCAGCCCTTGAGGGAGTCGTTCAATAAATTCCCAGGCAAAGGCGGCACGAGCCGCCTCCATAACGGCCTCTTCGGTCGCGTCCGGACGGCCATAGGCAATATTATTTCTGATGGAATCATCGAATAACACGGTTTCTTGTGACACAATGCCAATTTGCCGTCTCAGAGAGGATCGATCAACCAGACGAATATCTTCACCATCAATTTTCACGGCTCCTTCCGTTGGACGGTAGAACCGTGGCACCAAACTCACTAACGTGGTTTTTCCACTCCCACTTGCCCCGACGAAGGCTATCACCTCCCCCGCCTTGACCGTGAAATTGATCTGGTGCAAGGCCGGCTCGTCAGATCCTTCATACCGAAAATTGACACCCGAAAATTCCAAACTTTTCGTCATGGGCGGGAGGGTTTTTTTGCCTTCGTCTTTTGTCAATTCGTTTTCTAAATCGAGAACTTTAAACACGCGCTGAGCCCCCGCCAGGGCCCGCTGAACGGACTCATTGGCCCCGGACATTTTTCGCAGCGGGGCATACGCCATGAACATGGCAGCCAGGAATGAAAAGAACTCTCCAGGCTTCATCTCCCCGGCAATGACCAATCCCCCCCCATACCAGATTATAAAGGCTACTCCACAGACCCCAATCACTTCCAGGAGTGGAGAAGACATGGCCGAAGTTTGAGACGATTTCACTTTCGCCGAACGAAACGCTTGATTGGTCAGAGAAAATCGTTGAGCCTCTTTTTCCTCCTGCCCATAGGCCTTCACAATCTTGATGCCGGAAAACGCCTCTTTTAACACGGAAGCCATTTTTCCAATGGATTCCTGGCCACGTTTTGAGAGCTTCCGAATCCGGCGACCGACCCGGATCAAGACCAACGAGGAAAGGGGCAACACCACCAAGACAATTGTCGCCAGTTTCCAATTTTGATAAAAGACGACGCCCAACATGGCTGCAAACGTTAAGCCCTGTTGAAAGATATCCTTCAAGACGCTGGGAATGGCATTCGCCATTTCGTTGACATCGCTAATCACTCTGGCCATCAACCGTCCTGAGGCATTCGCATCGTGAAAACGAATAGGCAGACGCACGATATGTACAAACAATTGTTGGCGGACATCAGACACAAGCCAATGGCCCACATAACTCATCAGATAGCCTTGGCCATAGGCAAAGAGCGCTTTCAAAAGCGCGACACCCAGGACAGCCAACGGGAGAATTAACAACATGTCTCGATTGCGCTCAATAAAGATTCCATCCAGAACCGGTTGCACCAGCCAGGCATAGACCGCTGATAACCCTGCCACCCCGGCTGAACACAAAAACGCGCCAATCAGCCGCAAGCGGTATTCCTTCAGGTAAGTCACAATTCGCCAGAAGGTCTTCATCCCATCGCCTCAGTCAGAATGAACGCCGCAGCCCGCTTCGAGGCACCCGCCTCCCCCAATGAAGTCCGAATCGTGTGAAAAGCCTGGATCATGTCGTTTCGACGGCGAGCATCTTGTAAGATGTCGAGGGCTTCGTGAGCAATACCGTCCGGGGTCATACGATCCTGAATCAGCTCCGGAACAATTTCTTGACCGGCCAGAATATTCACTAAACTAATGTAGGGAATTTTAACCAGACGTTTGGCAATTTGATAGGTCAAGGGAGATGCCCGATAAACCACGACCATTGGCGTTCCAATCAGTGCTGCTTGCAGAGTCGCCGTACCAGAGGTCACCAGTAAAAGGTTTGAGGCCGCCATCACCTCATTGGGCCGACCTTTGACCACCTTCACCCCTGGCCCGAACGGTCTAAGAAGTTCATCCAGGACTGAATCGGACAGTGAATGGGCCTGGGCAAGAAGAACCTGAAGCCGAGGGTATCCACCACGAATTTGTTCAACCGACTTCAAGAAGGCCGGCAAAACCTCCCGAACTTCCCGAACACGACTTCCGGGCAAAAGGCCGATGACCAGGCCCTCTGTCTCTAACCCTAATTGTTGGCGCTCATGGGCGATATCGTAAGCAGGTTTCACTTCGTCCAATAACGGATGACCAACATACGTGCAGGCAATGCCCGCTTGGTGGAAATATGCTTCTTCAAAAGGAAGGATCGCCAGCACATGGCTGACCACTCTTCGAATGAGCTTCACGCGACGGCTTCCCCATGCCCACACCTGAGGGGCAATATAATAGATAATCTTATGTGACCTATTCGCAATGGCCTTGGCCAAGCGAAGATTCAATCCCGGACTGTCTATGAGAATAATGGCATCAAACCGCTCATGTTGCAGGTAACGGCCAAGCGTTCGTAACGTCCTCCACCCCTGTATGAGTTGCCGGAATCCCGGAACGCCCATGGCATCGACCCGTGTTACATGAGGAAGAAGCGAGACCCCGGCTGCTAACATCTGACTGCCTCCCACACCGATTAACTCCACATCGGGATTCAGGTCACGAAGCGCTATGGCTAAGTGCGCTCCGTGAATATCGCCAGATGTTTCACCGGTGACTAAGAAAATTTTTGGCATCGAGACTCTACCAGACCACCCGTGGCGGAAAACCGGCCCGGATGCCGGTTACGATGGCTTGGGCCCGGCATGTTGTTGGATGAGCGAGACAACTTGGGTGGCAACTCGCAGGGCTTCCACCCCTTCTTCCCCAGAGACGCCTCGGACCGAAGCCTTCCCCAGAATCGATTGAATGAAACAGCCCAATTCACGAGTCAGGGCATCTCCTTCATCACCTTTGATATGTTGCGATTCAACCTCAAATGTTCCATCCTCTAAACTTTTCCGAGTATTGATCACCCCTTCTTTTCCACCGAAATCGACCGAGAGATAGCGATCGCGTTGATACACTCGGATCTTTCGAAGTCGTCCGGTCGAGATTCGACTGGCAGTCAAATTCGCCAGACACCCGCTCTCAAAGAGAATCCGCACATTGGCAATATCCGGAAGATCCGTAAACACAGGCATTCCTCTCGCCTCCACCTGCAGGATTGGGCCCAACCCCAATGATAACAACAAATCCAAATCATGAATCATGAGATCCCGCACCACGTCGACATCTGTCCCCCTCGGCTGAAAAGGACTCAGGCGGTGACATTCAATAAAACCAGGCTGACTCACCAGAGGACGCATTACTTCCACAATCGGATTAAACCGTTCAACATGCCCAACCTGAAGTATCCGCCCCCGGACTTTGGCCAGTTCGACCAACTGCTCACCTTCCCACACATGGCTGGCAATGGGCTTTTCGACGAGAACATGGCATCCGCGCTCCAAACAGGTCGTAACCACAGCGCAATGCGCCGAGGTCGGGACCGCCACACTCACCGCATCCACCAGAGCCAGCAGCTTATCTAAGTCCTGGAACGATGCGACTCCACATTCGTCGGCAACCACTTGCCCACGCGACGCATCGGCATCGCAGACTCCAACCAATGTCGCAGAAGGTAGGGTTCCATAAATGCGAGCATGATGTCGGCCTAAATGCCCAACACCAATCACCCCGACTCGTAAAGATTGTGTCATGTAGGATTGGGTCGTGGCTGAATAGGGGAACAGAGACAACGATTCTGGGAATACCACACGAAACCCCACACCCGGGGAATCATCCCGTTAGCGTGGAGGAGCATCGGAAGATCCGGCCTGCTGGACAAGGCCTGTGGGAGCGATACCAACAATCGCGATCCCCGCTGTTTTGGCATTCGCACACATCTCATCTCGATCAAGAACGACAGTTCGGCCGGCTTCAATCGCAAGAACGGTAGCCTTCACCGCAACCATGGACTGAATGGTTTGAGGGCCGACAGCGGGCAAATCAAACCGAAGGTCTTGATGAGGCTTCGTTCGTTTGACCACCACGGTTCCCTTGCCACCAAGGGTCCCACCACGAGTAATCGTCCCATCCGTTCCCTCAACGGCTTCGACGGCGACAATCACCCGATTTTTCACCACCACACATTGCCCAATATCTAACGCCCCCAAGGTTGCCAGGGTGTCCCAACCAAATTGAATATCCTCCCACTCTTTGCTAGTGGGTTTCCGGTAGGCAAGATTGCCTTCTTGCGCCAGGATTCCCTCCAGGCCAAACGTGGACTCCCGAATCTGAATCCCTTCCCGCTCTAATTCTCCGGCAACCGCTCTGAGAATCGCATCGTCCTTCCAGTGTTTTAATCGGCTAAAAATCGCTAAGGCCCGAAGGTCCGGTCGAAGTGCCGTAAAGACATGCGTTTTGTGGATTCCCCCTAACATGACAGCCTGGTGGATGCCATCACCCTTTAATGCCGCCAAGGCCTTGCTAAATTGCCCGACTTTGAGCCAATAAATTCGATCAACATGGGATTCAAGTTCCGGTAGGGTCTCACCCACATGTGCGATGGCAGATACTGAATATCCTAACCGACGGACATTTTCGGCAAAAATGATCGGAAAACGGCCGTTGCCCGCAATGAGCCCAATCCTCTCATCTCGGCCCGCAGAAATCATACCCGACACACCAAGGCAACCGCGACTTCACTCCTCGTCATCATCCAACTCCCGAGAGGCAACTTGGCAAATGCCGCGACTGGTACTTTCTAAGAAGGTGAGTAACGTCATGACATCGGTACTTTCACCATACTCGTTACGAGCCAGTTTAATGGCTTCCTGAAGACGATGGCCCTGTCGAAATAGGAGGTCAAATGCGGCTTTCAAGGTATTCATGCGCGCTCCGGAAAACCCATGGCGCCTCAAAGCGATCGTATTCAACCCAAACATTTGTGCACGATACCCTCCGGCCGCACGAACAAACGGCGGAACATCCCGTCCTAAGGCAGAACACCCCCCCACCATCGCATATTCACCGATCCGGACATATTGGTGCACCCCGACCAGGCCTCCAATCACCACAAAATTTCCGACAGAGACGTGGCCGGCCAAATTCGCGGCATTGGCCATCACAATATGATTTCCCAGCTCGCAATCATGAGCCACGTGGGTATAGGCCATGAGGAAATTATGGTGACCGATCCTGGTCATTCCGCTTCCAAAGGCGGTACCACGATTAATCGTCACATTCTCACGAACAATATTATGATCCCCGATACAGACCTTCGTCGGCTCATCTTTATATTGTAAATGCTGCGGGGGGGTGCCAATGGACACAAATGGAAAAAACCGGCAACGCCGGCCAATGTCCGTATGTCCCTCCACACACACATGCGCCACTAATTCCGTTTGATCCCCAATGGTGACATGTTCACCCACGACACAATAGGGCCCGATCACGACATCTTCTCCAACTGTCGCTTTGGGATGGACAATCGCTGTGGGATGAATATTCATCAAATTCTCACTTTATACGTTGAAAATATTTGTCAAGCCAGACTTCGCGCAACGACCCTGTTGATCGCGGCTAGGTCTCACTTCCTTCGACTCTGACCATCGCGGTCATTTCAGCCTCACAGACCAAGGAGTCCTCGACCAGGATCTTTCCGGCCATCTTCCAGAATGGATCTTTTCGTCGAATCACCTCGACCTCCACACGCAATTGATCCCCCGGGACGACCGGTCGACGGAACTTCGCTTTTTCAATTCCGGTCAGAAAAACCGTGGGGCGGCCAGTCCCCATGGCCGTTTTTCTAGCCAAGACCCCGCCAACCTGTGCCATGACTTCCAACAATAACACTCCCGGCATAATGGGATGCCCGGGGAAATGCCCTTGAAAAAACTGCTCATTAACCGTGACATTTTTTATGCCCACAATCCGCGTGGCCTCTTCGATTTCAAGGATCCGATCCACTAATAGGAAGGGATACCTGTGCGGAAGCAGTGCCTGAATGTGGAGAACATCTAACTCGCCCTCAGCCATATTGGACCCTTTCTCTCTGAATTTCCCAGGCACGCATGGCCGTCATGAGGCGAACTTCCCCCTGAAACTAGGGGGTACTGACTTCACGACTTCCCTGATCCAGTGCCTGAATGACATCGGTGGAAATATCGAGCCCCGCTTCATAAAACAAGGTTCCTGAATTGACCCCGTACTCAAGGACCAGGCCCAAACCCCGTTCCGCGGCAACGTCTGTCACAACCTTCTGCACCTGGAGACGAAATTCGTTTTGCAATTCCCGTTGCTTCTCCTGGACTTCCCGGTTTAAATCGGCAACTTTTTGTTGATATCCTGCCATTTTTTCTCTGAATTGTTCTTCCTTCCGATCCCTGGCCTCCTGGCTCAATACCGTGCTTTGCGCCATCAATTCACTTTCCAGCTTTCGTAATTCCTTTTGCTCCAATTCCACAAGCGTCTGTCGATCCTTCATGAACGCATTTAACGTGTCCGATAGCCGTTTTCCTTTGACCGTTTCCGCCAATATTCGTTGAGGATCCACGACACCAACGGGGAGATCCGAGGGATTGCTTGGCCCCATGGCCGCACACCCCCAAGCAAGACTCAGGACCAGACTCCCCATTGCCAGCCACCTGGGGAGGCTTCCGGCACATACTTTCCTTCTCATATGTTCTCTCCTACGCTTCACCATGACGCCTGTTCTTTTTTGGAACCCGTCTAAAAGACCGATCCAACGGAAAATTCAAAGACCGAGCTCTTTTCACCTGGTCGCTTGTCAAGATTAAAACCATAAGCGGCTCGCAGAGGACCAAAGGGAGAGATCCAGCGGACTTCTAAGCCTGCGGCAGACCGAAGATCGAAACTCAATTTTTCCCCCTTGGCAAACCCCTGCCCATAATCAAAAAAGAGGACCCCATTTAATTTGGCGTCCGGCAACACCGGAAAAATCAAATCGTTATTAAAAATCAATTGCTTATTAGCACCCTCTGCAGTTCCTCTTGAGGTGACGGGACCGGCCCGACCAAACTTAAACCCCCGTACCGTATTAATACCGCCCACAAAGAAAAATTCCGGAACTGGGAGTTCTTCCCCCCCGAATCCTTGACCGTATCCCACTCGGGCACGAATCGAATGTCGGAAATCCCAAAATGGTAATGGGGTATATTTCATCGCATCAAACGACACACTATAAAAATTATTCGATCCCCCAAGGGTTTGTGTGCCTAAACTGGTTCTCACCCCTACGCGAGTCCCTCTTCGTGGATCTAAGTAAAAATCTCGGGAGTCTCGAAACAGGCTGGCTCGAAAGCCGGTGGTCGACTGAGTCCCCTTCTGGTCCTTGATGATATCTGGCGCGTCTGAATCAATACTGGATAGCTTGATATGCTCGGCCACAAGGGTAAATGTCCCGGTAATATATTCCGAGAAGCCACGCCCGAACGTCAAATTGGCACCGGCCTTGGTTTCCAGGTAGGTCAAAAAATTCGTGCGGGAACGAAATCCATCGGCTTGAACCGATGTTAACGTATCAAAAACGGCCGGGTTTCGAAAGGTAATGATCCCAAGAGTTCGCCGTCCTCCAACCTGCCCCCTGATCCTGCCCAAATACCCTCGCCCGAATAAGTTACCCTCGGTGATATCCGCAATCGCTGTAAACTGGTCTAACGTGCTGAACCCCCCGCCGATGCTGAAAGATCCCGTAGGTTTTTCCTTCACTTTGACTTCTAAATCCACTTCTCCGGGAGCAATCTGTTTCGGAAGGATTTCCACCGTTTCAAAAAAATTCAAATTATTGAGCCGTTCGAAACTTCTTTTAATTGCCGGGGAGTCGATCATGTCCCGCTCATCGACACGCAGTTCGCGCCGGATCACATTATCGCGGGTCTTGGAATTCCCGGTAATCCGGATATCTTGAATCCGTACCATTTCCCCTTCCTGAATGGAAAAACTGATTCTGGTGCTTCGGGTTTGGGGATCCGGATCCACCGAGGGATTCACTTCGGCAAACGCATAGCCACGACTGCCATACAGATCCGTTAACCGGGTTATCTCATCCCGGATTTTTGCCCGCTGAAACACTTCACCAGGCTCGATATTGAGGCCATTTCGTAATTCCTCCTCGGAGAACAGTATCTGGCCCGTATATTGAATCTGGCTCACAATATACGGCTCGCCCTCTACAATCGGAAACACCAACGTAAACCACTCCTTGGTCTCATCCAAATCAATTCGCGGCATCCCGACCTGAACATCCAAATACCCTTTGTTGAGATATACCTCTTTGATACGTTCGACATCATTGGGAAGTTCATCACGATGAAGAATGCCGGCATCCGAAAAAATTGACCAGGGCCAGGAATATTCTCGATTGGCCATAAAAGAGGTCAATTCCTTCTTCTTAAGGACATTTCGGCCCTCAAACTCGATCGTGCGGATATGGGCTTGGCGTCCTTCTTCGATATAATAAGTCAAACGTGCTTGATTGTTCTCGACCATATCCGTGATGGGAATGATTTGGACATGGTAGAACCCCTTTTCGTGATACAACTGCCGGAAATTCTCCACCGAAACCTTTACCTGTTCTTTATCTAAAAACACCTGATTTTTGATCGTATTTTTTTCGTTAAGTTTGTCGTCCGATAACTCATCGTTTCCGTCAAACACCACTTCGACCGTAAATGGCTTTTCTTTCACGCGAAAAACCACAAGGACTCCATTGGTCCTGGCCTCGGTTGAGACTTCAACTTCTTCAAAAAACCCCATGCCATAAATAAGCTGAATCTGCTCCCGAATGGACTCTTGAGTAAAGGAATCCCCTGGCTTGATGGACAGTTTCCCTAAGATGGCCTGCTCATCAATATGCTGGTTGCCTTCAATGGCAATGGCCTCGATTTTGGTTTGGAAAGATTGGGCCAACACCGGGCTCATGACCGAAAGTATCCCTAATACGATAAGGGTGGGAAAGAGAAGAAGTTTGACAGATGGCAAGGGAGAAATCCGTGGACTTCTCCTTTTATGACCAAGACCCAGTGACCGAAACAACACTAGATCCATGGAGCATCTCTAAAACGCTGGAAAAAGCAAGAAGGATGTATCACAGAAAATTTATACGGTCAGCAAGACAGCAGATTCGCACCTTACTCATGTGTCCCCCAACGTATGTAGCTAAGAGATGCTAATGAAACGGGGGAGGAAGCCTGGGAAATGAGAAGGCAAATATAACGTTGCGGCCAAGGTGGCAGATTATATTCTTGACAGGATTCCTTGTAAAGGCAAAACACGGCCTATGCTCCATTTCCAGAAACATCATGAACAGTCAGCAGGCAAAAACCTTGACAACATTTTTCACCTTCTCCTAGTATCGAAAACTGTGAAAAGCATTTGCTTGGCCTTAATTCAACGCTACGACGTTCACCTGCATGGGCTTATCCACAATGCTCGGCACTGAGAGACGGGATAGCCCATTCCTCTGATCATATCCTCATGTTGAACCACTCTATTTTCCGTCTGGATCGCGATACTGATGACTGAAGACTATCCGGACATTCCCACTCCTTCCATAGAGCAGATTCCGGGGGAACTACCACTCCTGCCTGTACGGGACATCGTGGTCTTTCCCTATATGGTGCTTCCGCTCTTTGTTGGGCGTGAAATCTCAATTAAGGCCATTGAAGCCGCACTCTCCACGAACCGCCTAATTTTCCTCACCACCCAAAAGAATCAAGAGGTCGAAGTCCCCGAGGCACAGGATCTCTATCAATTAGGCACGGTTGGGGTCATCATGCGCATGCTAAAGCTGCCGGATGCCCGTATCAAAATACTCGTTCAGGGCCTCACCAAGGCCCGCATTCAAGAATTCACCAAAACGGATCCATTTTTCTCTGCCCGCATTGAAACGCTCACTGAATCGGCCACCGCGCATCCTTCATTAGAGAAGGAAGCAATGATCCGTTCCACGCGAGAGGCCCTGGAAAAAATTGTCGGGTTAGGCAAGGTGTTAATGCCGGATGTGTTAACCGTCATTGAAAACCTTGATGATCCTGGACGACTGGCCGATATTATCGCATCCAATCTCGGACTCAACGTTGAGACGACTCAGGGAGTCCTCGAAATCGAAGACCCCCTTCTCCGTCTGAGGCGCGTCAATGAGATTCTGGGGAATGAACAAGACGTCTTGTCCATGCAACAGAAAATCCAAGCTGAAGCCAAAGGCGAAATGGATAAGACGCAACGAGAATACTTCCTTCGGGAACAACTCAAAGCGATCCAAAAAGAGTTGGGAGAACTCGATGACCGATCAGAAGAAGTGGCCGAATTTCGCCGAAAGATTCAAGAAG
>DOFS01000171.1 GCA_003523945.1 Nitrospiraceae bacterium
CCGGCGGTTTTGACGATTGCCTATCACGGGTTCATTGATGATTCTCCAAAAGCCTCCGGTGGACTTCGCTTTGTTAAACCGGATGAAACCACCGGACATATTGGTCCCAATGGCGTGTATTTGACGTACGAAACATTCTGGTATCCCACCTGGGAACAGACCCTCTCAACGTTTGAACTTACCCTGAGTCTCCCTATCGACTGGGAAGCTATCACGCAGGGCAGGGAGGTTTTCCAGACCGTGACAAATGCACGCCGCACCACCCAATGGAAGGTGAATTCTCCCAGTGAAGCTCTGACGTTGGCGGCCAATCATTTTGTGGTACACAAACAGGAGTGGGAGGGCGTTCAACTCGCCACCTATCTCTTCCCTGAAGACGCGAATTTAGCCCCGCAATATATCGAAGCGACCATCGCCTACCTGCAAATGTATACCGACCTCTTGGGTCCCTATCCGTTTACAAAGTTTGCCGTCGTGGAAAACTTTTTCCCAAGCGGACTTGGTCTTCCCTCGTTCACCTTGTTAGGCCAGGGAGTGGTCCGACGCGGATATACCCAACCCTATTCTCTTGGCCATGAAATTGTGCATTCCTGGTTCGGAAATTCCGTCTTCAATGACTTTGCTCAAGGCAATTGGGTAGAAGGGCTCACCACCTATCTCTCCAATTATTATTATGACGAAGCCACGGGCCATCGGCAGGAAGCCTTCAACACCAGACGGCGGATGGTTTACGAATATAATCTGTATGCGGAGCCGGACAAGGAATATCCCGTGCGAGCATTTCACCACAAAGAAACCCGAATGGATAATGCGATTGGTTACCAGAAAACTGCTCTGATCTTTCACATGCTCAGACAGGAAATGGGGGACGCAGCATTTTTCAAGGGGGTTCGCCGGATTGTTCAGGAAGGGACGGGAACCTACCTGGAGTGGGACGATCTTCTCCGGATTTTTTCGAAGACGGCTGGAAGGGACCTCGGTTGGTTTTTTCAACAGTGGGTCGATCGACCGGGCGCCCCAACCGTAAAGATTCCGGATATTCTGATCCGGGAAGATCCCACCCAACAGGGACAGTTGATGATGACGGGAACAACCATACAGGCCGAACCCACATTCACTATCAGTCTTCCCATCCACGTCGTTCTTCAAGGGGGTCTCACTTATAATACCGTCCTCAACGTGAATCAGGCCGCACAACCATTCACGCTTCATCTCCCGGGGAATTCGACGGCCATCGCCATTGATCCCGAACACCATCTTCTGCTCCGCCTTCAACGTGCACAACTTCCGCCCATGTTGAATAGGTGGGAAACCGCCCCTCGTCGAATACTCATTCGACCCCACACCACGACAAAGGATGAAGCACAAAGCTTGGAAGCTCTGTTTCAACGTCTGGAGGGACAACCCGGTATCGAGACGATCCAAACCGATGATCCTGTTGTCTCTGAAGCGGCCTCGTATCTGGTCATCGGACCTTCCGCCCCGCGTCTCTTGGAATCCGGCTCCTTCAAAAACTGCGAAAGTTCCATGGACATCCAGCCGGGACACATCTCCATTGAAAAACAGGTATTCAAGGGCCCGGAGATGGCCTTCCTTATTTCCTGTCCTCACCCTCGGGTAGCCGAACATACCGTAACATTCTTTTTTGGCTGGTCTCCGGAAGCCGTCAAGCCTGTTGCACGGCTATTGTTTTTTTACGGGTGGGATAGTTATCTGGTGTTCAAGCAAGGGAAAGTGATTGCCCGGGGGATGTTTCAACCCGTACACTCTGTACAAGAGATTATTCCCCATTCACCGTGAGGTTCATGAATGCATCCGACCTTCTCTATCCAACCACCAAAGATATCCATTCGATATGTTTTCCTATTGAGTCTACTGTCCGTTTGTCTCTTGTGGAATAATGCCCTGGCTGGCGAACCATCCGGAAAGGAGAATCAACCGGAACCTCATTTGGCCAATATCCGACAACTCACGTTTGCAGGGAAGAATGCAGAAGCTTATTTTTCGGACGAGAGTAACCGGCTGGTGTATCAATCAACCCTGGAACCCGATGGGAAGACGATCAGATCCTGCTATCAAATCTATGTGATGGATCTTGATGGCACGCATGTCCGGCGAGTCAGCCTCGGCCTGGGCGGCACCACGTGCGGATACTTTTTCCCCGGAGGCCGGCGTGTTCTTTTTTCCTCCACTCATGGCACCAGTCAGTTTTGTCCTCCGGTTCCTGAAAAGACCGAACGCTACCGGTGGCCCCTTGATAATTACGACATCTACTCAATGAACATCGGCGGTCGGGACTTACAACGCTTGACCTCCGCCGAAGGATACGATGCTGAAGCCACCGTCTCCCCGGATGGCAAAACCATTGTCTTCACCTCCATGCGTGATGGAGATTTAGATGTGTACACCATGGATATTGATGGAAAGAATCTCAAGCGACTGACGCACGAAGTCGGATATGACGGCGGGGCCTTTTTTTCTCCCGACAACAAAAGAATTGTCTACCGGGCGCACCATCCCAAAACCGATGAAGAGGTGAAGGCCTATCGTGACCTGCTCGCTCAAAATCTAGTCGAGCCGTCAAACTTAGAAATTTTCATCATGAATGCTGATGGCTCAAACAAGGTACAGGTTACACACAACGGGCGATCAAACTTTGCCCCCTTCTTCGCTCCTGATGGCAAACGCATCATTTATTCCTCAAACCTGTCCACACCAGCCGATCATCAAGGGCGTCCATCCTTTCACTTGCATATCATCAATGAAGATGGCACGCACTCCGAACAAATTACTTTCAATGGCCACTTCAATAGTTTCCCGATGTTTTCGCCTGACGGGAAGCAGGTGGTGTGGTCATCTGATCGAAATGCCGCCAACCCGAAAGAATTCAACATCTTTCTCGCAGACTGGGTACCCTAGGCTGACCAATTTCATAGGCTCTGGGCACTTTGGGTCGTCGCCTTGATTCTCTCTTCTTAGGAGAAAGGTTGAGGATGAAGAGAAATTTTCATAGACGGAAGAGAAAAATTGCCCATAGCGGTTAACGAATTCCATTTCTCAATCTTGTGACTGACCATCCACCCTCTCATCCATCCGCCTCTCCTTTGCTTCCCAGTTTCCCGAACTCCCATACCAATCTTTTAATTGCCGCAATCTCTACGGGCCTCTTTCTGGGCCTGTTTT
>DOFS01000610.1 GCA_003523945.1 Nitrospiraceae bacterium
GAGTACCAGTTGAAATTAATAGCAGGGAGGAGCATAGGTAGCGTGGCAAGCAATACACGATTTTTGCCCCAAGCCTAGGATGTATTCAGGAGATAATGCCCATCTTCAATTCCCCTTTCCCCTTTTCGAAGGGGCCCCAATGGCCATATCCGTGGCAGAATACGGAAAATCGGAAGTCCAACGATTAGCTTCCATGTTCAGGAAACAAAACGTCCCCTGTGAGGCCTTTCCACTCTTCGTCGCCTGCCTCATTTTTTTAGCCGGGTGTACCACTGCGCATCAGGACCTTTCGGCTCTTCCCAAAAACTTCCCTCCAGGGACGGTCATCGTGTCGCTTGATACCTGGCACGCCATGTTGGCGTTTCCGGTTCCCTCACAGGACGTACCAAATAACGGGGAACAGGAATATGAAGAATGGGGCTATGCCGAACGTGCCTGGTATGTGGAAGGAAGGACCGGACTCAGTGGAATATTCCGCGCGCTGTTGTGGCCGACGGATGGCGTGGTCGAAGTGGGACGACATCCCACCATCTGGGCGGAGCGGACGCCACAACCGCCGGCCGAAGTCTTTGTGTTGCCCCTTGAACCGGAACAATACCGGAACTTACGGGTGTTCCTCGAATCCACACGATTATCCCCAACGGCTCTTGCCGGTTTCGGAGGTTCAGACTTTTATCCATCGGTCCGGTCCTATCATCTTTTTCATACCTGTCATCAGTATGCGGCCCATGCGCTTCAGGCTGCCGGTCTTCCGCTCACACCGGCACTGGCTTTTAATCGGACCATGCTGGGATGGCAATTGGGACGCCTCCCATAGCCGTCCAACGAACCTTCCCAAGCTCACAACGGACTGGACCTATTAGCATCATCAGGTGCATCAGTTCCGTCCTAATCAATTACTATCCCTCGCCTCTTTTCTGATACGAATCCTTTTTGTAGAACCCCGCAGGTCGGGCAGAGTTCAGCAGGGATGACACACGGGGGAAACGAACCCCTGATCCTGCTCATCTTCATCGGCTTCAAGGACCTGAGCACGCTTGCATCCGTCACGAAAGACGGTGACGCCCTTGAGGCCTAGATCCCATGCCCGCCAATAGGCTTGGGCGACCGCATCCGGCGTTGCTGACTTTGGCAGATTGATCGTTTTCGAGACGGAATTGTCGACATGGCGTTGGAAGGCGGCCTGGATTTGCAGGTGCTGATCGGGAGAGATTTCCCAGGCAGTTTGAAAGAGTCTTTTGCGGGTTTTTGTTCGGAGCTGCGTTTCGGCCGAAGGGCCACTCTGCCTTTCCAGGTTGGCGGGTGAGGCCTCCGACTTCTCTGCTTCCCACAGTTGCTCCAGCATGGGTGCGGTTTCCAACAGCGGCTCGCCGCCAAGGTTGTGGAAGCGTTTGGTCCGCAGGGCGAAGATGGGCTCGATCCCCGGCGTGGTGCCGGCGATGATACTGATGGTGCCCGTCGGGGCAATGGCGGTGCAGGTCGCATGACGGACGGTCTCCCGTCGTTGCGCGAACACACTCTGTTTCCAAAAGGGAAAGACTCCCCGCTCGGTTGCCAGGTGTGCAGACGCTCGCCAGGCTTCCTGCGCGATGTCCCGCATGAGCTGTTCACCGGTCTCAATGGCTTCCGGCGAGTTGTAGGGGATGCCCAGGCGAATGAGCATTTCCGCGAACCCCATCACGCCTAAACCGATTTTCCGGTTTCCTCTCGTCTGTTGTTCGATTCCCGGCGTCGGGTAGCGATTGATTTCAATCAGGTTATCCAAAAATCGGAGGGCGGTGTGCACCGTCTCTGTCAGTTTTTCCCGGTTGAGGGTCGCGTCGCTTCCATTTATGTGCAGATGACGCGCCAGATTGATCGACCCGAGAATGCACGCCTCATTCGGCAATAAGGGAATTTCCCCGCAAGGGTTGGTCGCATCGAGGGTCCCGAAGGCAGGGGTGGGATTGGCTCGATTAATGGCATCCAGGAACAGGAGGCCCGGATCACCGGTTTCCCAGGCCGTTTGCACAATGGTGTCGAACACAGGGGCGGCGGGAATACGATCGGTCGGTTTGTGGGTGACGGGATGGATCAGCGCATAGGTGCCTTTGTTCCGTGCCGCTTCGAGAAACTCCTGCGTGACCCCGACAGAAATATTAAAATTGGCAAGGACCGTCTCTTCCCGTTTCACGGTGATGAATTCCAGAATATCCGGATGATCGACCCGTAGCACCCCCATGTTGGCGCCCCGCCGCTTGCCCCCTTGTTTGATATGTTCCGTGGCGACATCAAAAATTTTCATGAAGGACACGGGACCTGAGGCGGTGCCCCCGGTGGAATGCACCAGATCCCCTTTTGGCCGGAGCGAAGAGAAGGAGAATCCCGTCCCTCCGCCTGTTTGTTGCACGAGTGCGGTTTGCTTTAAGGCTTCGAAGATGCCTTCCATGGTATCGGGAATGGGAATGACGAAACAGGCACTCAATTGGCCAAGGGAGGTGCCGGCGTTCATCAGGGTGGGGCTGTTCGGAAGAAAGTCCAGGGAGGACAGGAGATCGTAAAACCTGTCCCTCCAGGATGGCTCGTCTTTCCCGTTTCGAAAGAGGGGTTCCGCACTGGCCACCGACGTGGCGACACGCTGGAAGAGTTCATCGGGCGTTTCGACGAGGCGGCCCTGTTCGTCGCGTCTCAGATACCGGGCTTCCAGAACCTGCCGGGCATTGAATGTGAGGGAAGTGGGATTCATGCCGGAGCCCCTGATTCTTCATGCTGAATGAATTTCAGAATACCAACTTTTTTCAGCCAAGCCCACCAGGACCTACAAGAAGCCATTTAGGGGTTCACCATTTTCGTGCATCATCATCCAATTCCATAGCGCATTTTCACGCAACCAAATTTTGATTCTGTTAAAATTTCCCATAGGTATAATGTCTGCTGGACCAATGTTCAGTCGCGACCGGCCTTTTCTGACCTTATGAAAATTGATAGACCAGGTTGGTGTCGTTTATGCCTATCCAACGTTTCATAGCAGAAGGCCGTCTTTTGGTCGCTCATGTCGGCCATGAGACTTCTGGTAATTCTAGTGATGTAATGAGGAGGGTAGAGCCATGGCACGTTTTCTTATTTCAGGCAGTCGGGGCACGGATGATCCCACACTGGCCACGCTTCCCTTTATGGCCGCCAAAACCGCTAAGGAGCAAGGTCACGACGTGGTTCTATGGCTTTGGAGTGAGGCCGTGACACTGAGCCGAAAAGGGACGGCGGATCACGTCGTCGGTGTGAATCTGACTCCCCTCAAAGATTTGGTGGCCGCAGTGCAAGCTGCCAACATTCCTCTTTGGGTCTGCGGGGCTTGTGCGGTGGCTCGTCAGGTGGCGGAGAAGGATCTGGTGGATGGAGCGACAATTAAAGGCATGCCGGATTTTATTCAGGCTGCGGCTGAACGGGAAAAGGTGATTTCGTTTTAGGATTGTTCTTGTTGTCAAAGAGCGAGAGTCAGAGTGGAGGGGGGCACTTTTTACTATCGGGCTTTCCCCATTTATTATTACCAATGCTCTGGGGGACTCTTACGCGGAATCACAGACAAACCGGTTCCATCCTTCCATGGCCCAACTTTGGTGTTTCCATTCCATGCGTTTGGAGGTGAGCATGAGCCATCATTCACCTGTCTCTCAATCAACCAGCCGGACTCCTTTCTGTTTTTGCGGGAATGATTAGTTTCGCATTCTTGTATCCAAACTGTATCCCGACTCCCCGAACGACCGAGGCGGAGCCACTCGTATCGGCAGGCACGTGTCCTGTCACCTTGAACCCGTTGAGTTGAATCATCTCTGGCGTCCCCATTGGCCTCTGGGGAAATCCGCAGGACCAGGCAGCTAAGCGTTATGACTTGCTTGGATGTTTTGCCGATCAGGTGCGTTTTTTTTGCGGTGGCCGCTCGAATTCTTTTGAACACGAGTGAGTGTCAGCGGATATGACGTCTTGACCGGGAGACCAGCCCTGAAGGCCCTCCGAACCATTTCCAATCTTGAACTTTTCTAAGAAATAGTTTCTCTATGTCGGGTGGATGAAAGTGTGACTGAGAGAAACACACCAGGACGAAGGATTTGAGTGCAGAGGTGGTGTGTAGGCCCACGGAAGTGAAGTGGAAAATCTGTAGCCTCTCCAAAATTCCAACAAGTAAAAGATTAACTCTCACGGTAAACCCTTCACCCACGTCTTTTGCAACGGTCTTTCCATCCGAAAAACCTTCCCCTCAGCTCTTGCGACGGCTCAAGCCAGGTAGGCGGCCAGAATTCCGGAGAGGACGATCCCGTCAAAGGTACCGGCTCCCCCGATGCTGGCCATACCGGTGGCGATGTTGGGAATCTCGCGCATATGCAAAACATCCGCGCCCAAGAGGGGACCAAGTACTCCTGCGATGAAAGCCACCGAGGGCGCTTCGTCGGGGGCAAGGAGTAATGCTGTCAGCGCTGCCACCAGCGGGGGCA
>DOFS01000432.1 GCA_003523945.1 Nitrospiraceae bacterium
GTTTATCAAAGAGAAGCCATCGAATCTGAACATTTAAGATAACAGGAATTGTATTATGGCCTATGATCGTCTTCTGGCACTGCGAGGGGAGTTGCTCAGCCAACAATTGACGGGGTTTGTGGTGCCCCATACCGATGAATATCAGAATGAATATTTGCCTTCCTGCGCAGAACGGCTTGCCTGGTTGACCGGGTTTACCGGTTCGGCGGGGACGGCGATTGTCCTACAGAATGAAGCCGCGATGTTTGTGGATGGCCGGTATACCCTCCAGGTGGCTGCCCAGGTTGATGAGAAAAGCTTTTCGCTTCACAATAGTGGAGAAACGGCACCACATGAATGGTTATCACTTCGTGCCACACCAACCGATCGCATCGGGTATGACCCCTGGCTTCATACTCCTCGGGATCTCGAACGGTTTCAGACAGCAGCCGGGCGAGTGGGAGCACAACTCGTCCCCTGTGTATCAAATCCGATCGATGGTATCTGGCATGACCGGCCTCAACAACCCTCAGGCGTAATCAAGCCTCATCTCATGGAGTTTTCCGGTCAAAGTTCCCAGGTGAAGCGTGAGACATTTGGCAGGAGGTTTTCAGAAGACCGGATCGATGCGGCAGTCATTACGGCACCCGATTCCATTGCCTGGTTGTTGAACATTCGCGGGTCGGATGTGCCCCATACTCCGCTGCCCTTGTGCCGGGCCATTCTTTACGCCACCGGGCGGGTTGCCCTATTTGTCGATCCCCAGAAAATCACCCCGGGTTTGCAAGGGCATTTGGGTCCGGACATTTCTCTCATCCCGCCGGAAGGATTTGAATCAGCCTTAGAACAGTTGGGAACTCATGGAAATCGAGTGCTCTGTGACCCAGCCAACACCAATTCCTGGATCTTTACTGTCTTGACCCGTAGCGGTGCTCACCTTCTCCATCACGATGATCCCTGTGTGCTGCCAAAGGCCTGTAAGAATCCCGTGGAGATCGCGGGGGCCTATGCGGCGCATCAACGGGATGGAGTGGCCATGTGTCAATTTCTGGCCTGGCTGGCCCGTGAAGGGCCTAAGGGACAGGTGACCGAGTTAGAAGCCGTCGACTATCTCGAGGCCTGTCGTCAAAAGCAGGCGATGTGGGAGGATTGCAGTTTCCCGACGATCTCAGGTGCAGGGTCAAATGGCGCCATCGTACATTATCATTCAACCCCTGAGACGAATCGGCGCTTGGAGCCTGGGACATTATATCTAGTGGATTCCGGAGGGCAGTATTGGGATGGGACGACTGATATTACGCGAACGCTGGCAATTGGACGCCCCTCAGACGAACACCGTGACCGTTATACTCGTGTGTTACAAGGCCATATTGCTCTGGCCACGGCTAAATTTCCTGAAGGCACCACAGGTAGCCAATTAGATGCCCTGGCACGTGCACCCTTATGGAACATTGGATTGGATTATGACCATGGGACAGGTCATGGTGTCGGAAGTTTTTTAGGAGTCCATGAAGGTCCACAACGAATTAGTAAATCTGCCAATGGCGTTGCCTTGAAGCCCGGGATGATTGTGTCAAATGAGCCGGGCTACTACAAAACCGGCGCCTATGGAATTCGCCTGGAAAACTTAGTGACGGTGGTTAAAGATGAATTGTTTACCTCTTCTACACGCGTCTTTCTGGCATTTGATACATTGACCATTGTGCCATTTGAGCGGGCCCTCATTGCCACTGATATCTTGTCCCTCCAGGAACGCCAGTGGGTGGATACCTATCATGCCCGTGTATGGGCGGATCTTCAATCACTCGTGGATGCGGATACCCATACCTGGTTGGAGCAGGCGACCCAGCCCCTTATCTAAATCTGCCCACTCCCCCAATGCTGTTCGCAACATAGTCAAACTGGAGCTATACATGAAAACCCAAAAATCGAATGAAGAGATAGTGGAAGCCATTAAAACCCAAATGGGTCCAAATCCTGATATTACCAATGTGATTGTGAAGGGTCATCTTCTCCAACTCCATGTGACCCAGGGACTGTTTCACCGCTTATCGGCTGATCGCGAACGAGGTCGGAAAATCGTCCTGGTCCTCATGGAACAAATGAAGCGGCTGACCGGATTAACGGATGTTGCCGTGTGGGTGTATTCAGAGAATGAAAAAGTAATTGAGGGGACGGTTAAAGCCTTTGGCGGGGATAATGTAAACTTCCTGTTTGACTTGTAAGTCTTGCAAAAGAACTCTGGATCCGGAGAAATTCCCTATTCCTGGTAGTTGCCCTTCGGCCAAGAGTCCAGGCTAGGGGGTAGTCCGGTTTTCCATGACCCAACCCGTTTCCCCCCGAGTCCAATCCGGCAGGACCACACGCCGTTCGGTGTATGATTAATCCGCCATCGTCCCCCATCGGCACTGATCCACATCCAGACGGGGGAACGTTGAACGGGCCGCTCAGATTCTGATGGCACTGAAGCCTCCCTGTGGTTTCTGCTGAAAGGGTTTTTGGGGGAGTCGAACTCAAAATTGACGGGAGTATTGTGATCGATTGTTATGACGCTTGACAAGATCCTTGCCCGATATGTCATGGTGTGCCCATGAAAAATTCAGATTATTCCCCCCCAGCCTCTTCACCGGAATTATCCACAGGTTTGATCGGACAATATGACGCTGATGTCCAATGTCTGTCTGTGTATGGGAAGACCGTTATTTTGATTGGGACGGCACATGTGTCCCAGGAATCGGTGGATTTGGTCAAACTCGTCATTGAACAGGAGCACCCCGATCGGGTCTGTGTAGAATTGGATGCCAAGCGCTTTGAAGCCATTTCGCATCCCAATCGATGGGAATCGTTAGACCTCAAAGAAATCATTCGCAAGCAGCAGCTCAGTACGCTGATGGTCAATCTCATTCTGTCCTCTTTCCAAAAGCGGCTGGGAGATAAATTGGGCGTCATTCCAGGCACGGAAATGCTGGAAGCCATTCGTATGGCCGACAAACATGAGGTTCCCGTGACCCTTGCCGACCGGGACGTGCGTGTGACCATGCGTCGGGCCTGGCGCAACACCCCATTTTGGCGAAAAAGTCTGTTGATCTCCTCGCTCATGCTGAGTGTCTTCGATACCACTGAAGTCTCTGAAGATGAGATTCGAAATCTCAAAAAGCAGGATGTCCTTGCAGAAATGATGAAGGATTTGGGTAAAGAAGTTCCGACGCTTAAGACTGTGCTCATTGACGAGCGAGATCATTATTTAGCGAAAAAAATTGCCGATGCGCCGGGGGACAGGATTGTCGCGGTGGTGGGGGCTGGGCATGTGGAAGGCATTTGTCGCACCTTACAAGGACGGGAGCCGGTGGTTTTAGAAGAGCTTGAGAAAATTCCCCCAGTCTCCCCTGTGTGGAAGGCCGTGGGGTGGAGTATTCCTGCCCTGATTGTGGGGTCGATAGCATGGATTGGATGGGAAAAAGGATTAAGCGCCGCGGGAGATAATTTATTGTTTTGGATTTTGGCCAATGGTATTCCCAGCGGGATGGGCGGGATGTTGGCCATGGCCCATCCCCTCACCATCGTCGCGGCGTTTTTTGCGGCACCATTTACCAGTCTCACCCCGGTTATTGGGGTCGGGTATGTGACGGCTTTTGTCCAGGCTTACCTCCAGCCGCCGCTGGTGCGGGAATTTCAAACCGTAGCAGAGGATATTGCCATTCCACGAAAGTGGTGGAGGAGTCGACTCCTGCGTGTGTTTTTAGCGTTTCTGCTGCCCACGGTCGGGAGTCTTATTGGCACCTGGGTCGGCGGCACCCGCATTGTTGCCAATTTATTTTGATCAGGAGCGAAGCAAACAGAAGTTAGGATTGGGGCGCCGAGACTTTAGCGGTATGCTGGAAGATACATTTTGGACAGGTATAGTGAATAAACCGTCCATCACCAACGAGACGTTTCATCATAGAGGTTTGGCACCAGGTGCAGAGACGATTCGGGAGATCTGAGGCAGAAGGCGCCGATGGGGATAGAGGATTTGTGTTTGTCATAATACAAGCCATTCTCAAAAACATTCAGGGGGTTTGTCAATGCATACGACCATGAATGCCTTAAAATTATTGAATGGCGCCGTACTGGGATTCTTGCTATTGCTCCCGATGCCTGGATGGTCCGAAACCAATGGTGAAGATCTTCCTCGATTAACCGTTTCGGCAGACGGGAAAATCGATGTGCCTCCCGATAAAGCCGTGTTAAGTTTTGCGGTTGAAACGGTCGGGGAAAAACTCTCTGACGTTCAAAAGGAGAACCAGGAGCGGGTGGCGAAGGTCATGGAAGAATGCCGACGGTTGAATATACCGTCTCAGTTCATTCAAACCACCTCCCTGAATGTGATTCCTGAATATCCGCCACCTCCCAGACGTCCATCGGATGGAACGTTAGAGAACAGTATTCCCAGAATCGTTGGCTACCGGGTCGTCCATCAAGTCAAAGTGGAAGTGCAAAACATGGAGATCGTGGGGAAAGTTGTTGATAGAGTCTTGCAAGTTGGGGCCAATCGCTTTTCCGGCATCGCCTGGGGCTTGCAAAACGAGCAACCCACCAAGCTCGAGGTGTTGAAACAGGCTTCTGCCAAAGCCCAAGCCAAAGCCGAAGCTTTGGCTCAGGCCTTGAACCTCAAGTTGGTTCGCATGATTGATGTCTCGGAGGGTGGAGTTTTGCCATCACCTCCTGAAGGCCGATACCGCATGGCCATGGCGATGGATAGTGGGGGAGAGGCATCGGTGTCGGCAGGAGAAATCTCGATACGTGGTTCTGTCCTCCTGGTCTATGAAATCAGCCAGAAGTAATGAGTCTTGACACTATCCGCCTTCAATTCCCGGTCCTAAATTTTCATGAGTAATTCTTTCATGAACAATGAACAACAGGAACGAGTATCCGGAGCTGGACGGCCCAAACCTGATCTGGGCGTCCCGGCACTGGTGGTATCCGGCTTCCTGGGGGCGGGCAAGACCACTCTTGTCAAACATTTGATTGCCGATGCTCAACGACAGGGCTTGAAGTTGGCCGTAATCTCCAATGAATTTGGTGAATTAGGGATTGATCGAGCCTTGCTTCAGGAAGAAGGCGGTCCAGGCTATGTGGAGCTTGAAGGCGGGTGTGTGTGCTGCCAGCTTTCCGGCGAGTTACTCAATACCCTGCAGAATCTCTGGGAAACCATTCGTCCGGATCGAGTCGTCGTGGAAACATCCGGTGTGGCTCTACCCTTCGAAACACTCCTGACGTTTTGGCGGGAGCCTGTCACTGAGTGGGTGGGTGAAAGTTTAGCGGTGGTTGTCGTTAACGCCGAACAGGTTGCCCAAGAGCGGGATTTGGACGGCACATTTGAGCAGCAGGTGTCTTCCGCAGATTTATTAGTCTTAAATAAAATCGATTTAGTTCCACACGATTCATTTGAACGAATGGAAACCCTTCTTCACGGTATGGCTCCCGGTGCCCCACTGATCCGGAGCATTCAGGGGCAAGTCGATTCGACGGTGGTTTTTCCCACTCTCCCGGGGCAAGGGAAATCACCGAATTCAACGCGAAAGCCTGAACTCGTTCCTCATACGCATGAGGAATTTGAGGCACAGGAGCTTTCCTTTTCCGTCGACATCGCTCCCGACCAGCTCATCAAACAACTTCAATCACTTCAAGCCCTTCGCATCAAAGGCATCGTGAACACCTCAGAAGGTCCTAAGCTCATTCAAGGCGTTGGTCCCCGCATTGATCTGAGTCCCCCTCCCTCACAATTTCCCAAAGAAATGCTTGGCCGCCTGGTTGCCATCCGTCGAAAATAGTTTTTCTGATTATTATCCATATTTTCTGGCACTATCTTGCGATAAGAGAATCTGCAAATACAGGTACTCAATTCAATCTTTGGTCTGTAGTTTCTGCTTTCCTGGCTATAGTAAAAGTCTGGGTGATTCGAAAATTAAAAGCTAAATTCACATTCACCCGTTTGCTTATAAGCCAAAAAATTCAGGCATTGGCAGTTAATCTACAGGATTTTTCTCTATAGACTTCATGGGCATGCCGGGGAAATCTATCAAGATTGCAGAGAGCCACCATTTCCAGGCTTGCATGAATACTCTGCCGTGAAAAAGCTTGCTCGCTCGCGATAACTTATAATGCGCTAAGCACACCCCCAAGCAAGCCTCCCACTGCTACCTCATCGCCAGGAATGGGGTCTATAACGGTGACCACAAAGGCCACCCCCAGGCCGACAGCTGCTAGGACCAGCAAGGCCGTCTCTACACCACTAGGTCCTGAGGGGGGGGCTTGTGGACGCGGGGGCGATATACAACGAAATGATGCTTGGATCCTGAGAGTTTCAATTGGTCGACCGACTGCCATTTCTCGTGCTCTCGTGACTCCTATTCCCTGAGCGCCGCCAATGGGAAAAGGATCGAAGATGCAGCCAGTAGGACATTTAGACTGTGCATCAAATCTTGCTCGACCAAATGCCAGGTTAAAGCGAACCACCGGGAAAAATCTTGCGTCACCCACTGACTGCCCCATTCCGGTAACCACGCCAGGGCATGCAGCGATTGAGACAGTGTTATTTCCCAGCCCACTGTGGTGGCTGCGACCTCTATAGCGTCTTCTTGAAGCATATAGTGTTTGCTCTGCCGTAAATCCTGGTATGGCCATGGTCTTCACCTCCATTTGTGTTTAAATTTATCGATCGAAGTAGGGCGAGAGTTTTTTGGTTAAGAATGGAAACTCTTCCGTGACATCTACCCGCACGAAGAATTTTTCCGTCATGTCGGTCGTACGATTGGTATATGAGAAGATGACATCGACAACTTTACGAATCCCACTAAGAGGGGAGGGTCGAACGTCTACAGCAGTTAAGGAAGCATTCTGCGCAAAGGCTTCAGCGGCCTTGGTATAAATGGTAGGGTACCGAACGGCCAAATAATTCACTGCACGATGTTCATCCATGGCACCGGCGTTGTCGGTTAATTGCATTAGTTTATCGAAGAGTTCTTCGGCTGCAGATTTAAAGAGGTCTTTGTCAATGTCGTTTGGCTTGGGAATTGATTTCACGAGAGCGTCACGGTCAAGAGAGTAAATCTGGTCAAAAACTAAAATTGGTACCATTAGGCCATTGCACATCTCAGGTGGGGCCACCGGTCCTAAAAATCCAATTACCACATCCATGTCCAAGGGGCTGGGGTTTGGTCGCAGTGCGGTAATCAACAAATCGAAGTCAGACGGATCTCGCGGATACAAGAGGTAGGTTTCGATTCCCTCAATGCTAAACACCCAGCACAGTTGACGAACAAGATATCGATTTTCTTTAGCCAATAACACGGTGCTCAGGGCCTGTTGGTCTGTTAAACCGGCCGTTTTTGAACGCCCTGCTGCTTGAGCAAATTCCTTCTCGGCCGATAAAGTTGGGAATCGTGCTTCGATTCTTCCCAACCCGTAGACAAAAGATCGAGAGGTGATGTTTTGCGTGTTATTGTCTGGGGCACCGGTGCTCTCACACTTTGCGCAGGTCCGTTCTCCTTGAGTAGGAGATGCCATCTCTGCACCGCTAGGGGCTAAAGACTTGCTCTGACTCGTATTAGGTGAAAAGATCGATTCCTCCGTTTCAGCGGAAAATGGCTTTTCTGACTGCGCTAAAAGTACAGATTGCTTCATTGTTCACCTCCTGTTTGATAACTTCAACAAGTTATTGAGCTGAATCGCATTCCATCCAGATGTCATGAAGTATTGCGGCGTGGATGAGGGCCTCATTGTTCGTCCATCTACCGGCATCGAATGTCGTGTCATTCGGTTGTGTCTCCAATCAAAGATCTTTTTTATGGATCAATCAAGGTGGGAGTCTGCAGAAACTTATTCCTTTCTCTTCTGCACTCTTCCTTCTCGAGTATTTCATGGTCTCCCCTACGACTCATAGCAAATTGAACTCTTTCCCCATGAATTGATATGCAGCCCATGCGTTCAACAACGGCGGTACCAAGGATGGTTGGCGTCGTAAGTAACCTTGGGTAAGTGAAAACCTTACTTGGGTAGCCGTAGCCCTTGGAAACTGAGACCACAAAAGAGCTATGGCTCCTGTCACAAAAGGTGCAGCGGCACTCGTTCCAGAAAATGTGCGAGGCTTTCCATGAATCCCAGTACTTATAATATGGTCCCCGGGTGCGCTTAAGCCTCGTTTGCTAATGGAATTGGCAAGATTTGACTGTCCGGTGGGTCTACCTTGAAAGTCACAAGCGACGACGGGAATAACCCAGGGGTGCCTGGTGATCACTGAACTTCCAATCGTGGCTTGATTGCCGGCCGCCGCCACGATTATCACACCTTGTTGTGCCGCATAGTTGAGCGCTTCTTCTAAGGATTGTTCTCCAAGAACTGTTGGTGGGGACAGGTCAAGGCTCAAATTGATGATTCGAACACCGGCTGCAATACTTTCAAGAATGGCAGTCGCTAACGTTAGGGGGTCTGCACTCGGTATTTGACTGTTTCCCACGGTCTTTTCAGGGAAAATTGAGCGGATGACCAGAGGGCACCCTGGGCAAATTGACGGGGCTAAGGACTGTCTTTGCGCGCTTAAGACACCAACCACGAATGTCCCGTGACTACATGCTATGCTGTCGTTCCGTGAACATTTTCCAGGGGGATTCCCTGGTAGGACGTGAAAAAAGGTATCATTGAAATCCGGGTGGTCGGTGGCCACCGGACCATCGATGACGCCAATCTTAAGATTAAATTTACCGGTTGTAAGAGCCATCAAAGGCGTGAGATTTACCAAATTTAACGGACTCATGCTTTAACTCGCCTTCTACATAAGGACAGTCAATCGGCTTTTGGGTCTATTGCTGAGGAAGTGTTCATTTTCGGTTACAGCCTCATGTTCTTAACATTCCTCTTTGCAACGTTCATTGGTCATTAGAGTTCGAACGCAAACCGCCTGGGTTTATATTTAATATACGGGTTGAAATCGAAATCGGATTTCACTAGTGACGAAAAATATTCAGGGAAGTTTAAAAACTTCGGTCGACACATTATAAACCCTTACGACGTGAAGAAGGGGCTTGGATTTATCATCATAAAAAATTTCTTACAATTTCCCGATTACTGAAAGCCGTTACTATTTTTGATACCAAACCGTTGAATTTGGATTGATGAACTGATATGTCATCTCCCTCTGAACAATTCATAAACCAACTTCAATCACTTCAAGCCCTTCGCATCAAAGGCATCGTGAACACCTCAGAAGGTCCTAAGCTCATTCAAGGCGTTGGTCCCCGCATTGATCTGAGTCCCCCTCCCTCACAATTTCCCAAAGAAATGCTTGGCCGCCTGGTTGCCATCCGCCGAAAATAGAGACTTCGGATTTTCCAATCTCTCCACGGATCGGGTTCTCATTCATGCAGGACTTGTGGGAATCATTAGCTTTTATTGTCGACTCCCTCAACGACATGCATGGTATATGTGTTGACACCCTCCTGTTTAAGGTGTAGCGTGAGTGTATGACGTATGAATCTACGTTGACTCTCCTATCCCTCGCGCTTCAACTTTCCTTCCTGCGCGTCTGATTCCTCTGTCTCCGCAAGCCTACGCCTAAACTCTTCTTACCAATCGGTGCCGATCAACGGCTTCGATTGTAACGCTGGTCGTCAGATCAGGTTCCGGGAGAGTTCATTCCTGACCCCTGCGGTCCCAGGAAAGAGGTGAACACCATGTATCCATTGGAAGCTCTTTTAGGCCTCATGTTTCTCTTTTGGGGTGCGGCCATTTATGCGTCCTTTATCGAGAGGCCAACATCCGCTGTGTAGGGAGCTGCCTTTGAGGGAGTAAGGCCCTTTACTTTCTAGGCAGGTTGTCAATCTTGGCTGGCGCGTCATATGGACCCATGTGACGCGGGGGCACTTTTTTACTTTTTTTTAAGAAGGAAAGAATAACCATGAAACACGCTCTATTGATGAAACGCACCATTCTTGTTGCCTCCATGGCGCTCATCCCTTTGATTCTGCCGGGACTGACTTCAGCCGCGCCACAAGTAAAAGAACCAATGTCCTCTGCAGAGGCACAGGCTCAAGGTCTCACGCGAATCGCGGTGGGAAGTGTTCAGGACACTTTAAAAGCCTGTCTGGGCAGAATTCCTCAAGATGCCAGCCCCGGGCAGGCTATGTTAGCGGAAGGAACCTGCCAACAAGTCGAGACTGGCCGGACAATGAACCAGACTTCACTGACTTTCTGAGGACCAATCGGAGAGCAGCCGTTTTCTGCTTTTTCAGGTCATCCTACTCAGGAAAGTTTCTGACTGCTGCGTAGGCGTCGTGAAGTGGATTCTTGACGATGCTGAGTATCGCTCTTGCCTCACCTTCTCCCCCCGAAAGGGAAGGGTGAGATGAGAGCGTCCAACAGGAAGTCGCCCTGCCTCATATCCAGACTTTTCTGAGATTATTGAATGGAGGTGAAACATGGAACTGGTCGTGTCGGTCTTTGTAGGGATCGTCATGGGCTTGGTGGGCCTTGCCTTAATCCCCATATTAGTGGTCGGGACCTGGTGGGTGGTCATGACTGTCATTTTGGGTTTGTCTGACGGGATCATATGGTTTCTTGATCGCAAATGGCGGACTTCTGCACCGTAACGTGTATTTCAATACA
>DOFS01000148.1 GCA_003523945.1 Nitrospiraceae bacterium
CCGGGCCGAAACCCGGCAACATAGAAAATCATGTTGGTACGAAGGTTAGGGATACAATTACGACGTGGTCAGCTTACAGCACATTTATCTGGCAAACGGCCAGATGGATTTTGATACGAATTGTAAAGTTGGGTGGCTACCTTCTTTTATAAAATCTCTTCCCATCGCATTTTCAAAATCCCAAACTTTCTAACTTTTCCACTCTCCTGAATTCATTTCCGCGAGGAAAATCATTATGCGACATACGTTGAACTTTGAACACTTGTGTATTTTGTGCAAATATAGTGCGGACTTGTTTAATTAAGGAGAAGATGCAATGGGCCGTTTGACTATTGAATTGACTTCCGAACAACTTCAACGTCTCAAGGCCATGACCACCTTACAAGGCAAAACCATCCCGGAGTATCCTTGCACGAAATCGAACAGTTACTTCAATCTCGAATCGAAGCCGCTGAACGTGGAGAGATTTCCTCACCCACACCTAGCAGATGATCGTACGACGATTAAGTCAGATAATCGTAAATGTGAAAATCTTGATAGACATTTATCGGAGAGTTGACTATTAAGCTCCATTTGTTATCGTTGCCCTAATTATTCTCATCTTACCACTTCCCTTAGATTGCTCCGAAGGCTAGCGCTTGAAAATGGTTGATTGATCTTCCACTGAATAATTCGGCGGTTGGCTGCGAAGACCTTTAGCCGAATTGTTACAAACAATTCAGTTTAGGAGGGAGACAAAATGTTTATCCTTCCCAAGTTCAGATTAGTCAATTTTTTAGTGCTCTTCATGGCCACCTCGGGATGTGGATGGTGGAATACGGCCTATCGTGACTTTAATATTGATGATGGAAGCGGTGCCATGGTCGATATCAAACAAAGGGCTGTTGTGGCATCCACCATCCGTGAAAAAATCGAAGAAAATAAAGCCGGTCAACTTACCACAACAACCAATAGTCAAACGAGAGTGTGTGCTGAGCCAAGCCCTGATGCGCTGTCAGCATATGCGGCAGAAATTGCTGGGAAAGTTGACGTCGCTGGCAAAGCCGGTGCTGAGCTAGCTGCAGCCATGCAAGAAAACTCATCCTTTGTTGGTCTTCGAACACAAAGTATTCAATTACTTAGAGACTCTTTCTATCGGCTTTGTGAAGGGTATATGAACGGTGCATTAGATAAACTAGACTACGATCTTTTAATGCGGCGAAATCAGAAATATATGGTTGCTCTTTTAGGAATTGAGCAGCTCACGGGAACAATTCGGGCCCCGACAGTGACTATAAATACGCAGGGAGGTGGTGAAGTTGGTCCATCAATTTCCCAAATAAGGGATGAATTAAAAGCCATTGACAAGAAAATATTGGACAAAGAAACGATAATAAAAGCTAAAACTGGTGAAATTAACGGTCTTGGTGAGGGAACCGCAAAAAATGCTCTTAATGAGGAAGTAGAGAAACTTGATGGAGAAATTAAGATTCTTGAAGACGACAAGAAAACGGTATCTAAGCAAATGGAGAATATCAAGGGTCTTATTGCTAGAGGTTCGGCCGCTGGGGTAGTTCATACTGTCGCGGTCCCTACACAAAGAAGTGACCAACATCTTGAATACGTTACAAACGCCATAAAAGAAATCGTTCTTACAACCATTATGGCTGATGATTTAGGGCAAAAGTGTATCCAGCTACTCTCTAACAATAATGGTGTACAGGAGTTGAAGGATATCTGTAAGGAATTCATCAAGAAACGTACCGAAACAGTAAATATTTATATTGAGACAGAAGCCAAAATTATTGAGAGAATTGCTACGGAGATTCAAAAACCCGATACCTCACAAAAAAAAATCGAAGCTTATAAAGGACTGCTCGAAAACATGCAAAAGTCTGGAGGTGGGGGTGGAGGAGGTGGTAGAAGAGAAAATTTCAGAGGGGGATTTTATGAGCCATTTCATGTCATAACCCCAGATGAGCGATTCCCCTAATAAAAAGTTATAAACGGGGAATTTTTATTGTTAACGAGGATTACAGGGTAACTTTCCCGATTGATGAGTTTCCGGGGAGAGTCACCAAACAATTGTTTTGATTTAGTCTGATGAATGTATCTTATGAATGGGAGGGTTTCATCCTGAATATAAGGGGTTTCTGTTTCATGACTGCTTCTTGATTGGTTTTCATTAAACCGCGGGTATTTCTAACTTTTCTAGGATTAAGCGGTATCCCATCCCCTGCATAATCGCGTTGATATTCTCAAACCCAGGATTACCGTCTTCCGACAAAGCTTTTTGAACACCATTCCGGGTCATCCCGGTTTCTTCCGCTAACATTGAAATTCCTTTTACGCGCACAACCATCCGCAAGGAAGAGAGTAAGGCCGAGGTGCCCCCATCTTTCAAGGATTTTTCAGAGCACACCTTTAAGTAGCTTTCGATCTCATCTGGATGCTCCCCATAATATTCTTCTTCCACTTGATCAAAGGTTCGTAATTTTTTTCTAGCCATGGTCCCTATTCTGCCATCCAATTTCTTGTTGCGTTTGTGATGTCTTTTTTTGGGACTGCCTTTATCCCCGCCATACAAGTGGATCACCACATTCGTCTGCCTCTTTAGCATAATAGACTCGATATCCCCGACCAAAATACCTTCATAGTTCTCGCTTCTTCGCCAACTGGCTGATAATACTCATAGAGCCCCTTAATTGAAGCACCGACTGTTGGGTACTCGCTGCGTATTGATTTGGGGGCCTTCCTTGCAACTATTTTCCCTCTAATCGACCTTTCGAAACCCGCATTTTTAGCGGCTTTTCAGGTGTCCAAACTTCCTCTCAAATTGGATGTGCTCTATTTGGTCAAATAGAAATAGCGATTTACCCATTTGGGGCATCAATTTCTACTGTATACACTTGATTGAATTCAATTTGAAGAAATTTGTCTCCTCGCCATTCGGTTCTATAGAAAGAAAGGTCCCCGTTACCAAAAAAAAGGTCCGTGTCGGGCGGTACGTTTTTTAGGTAGTCCAATAGTTCACCAACCGTCATTGTGTAGGGGGTCTCTGACATTTTTAACCTCTTATTATTCTCAAAATAAAAACAAAGGTAACGGGATTATGACTATTCCATATATTCTCCATCAACATTAAATCAATAAGTGCATTCAATAGAAATGGATACTCGGTTACATTTTTGGCCAGAACAACGAGCCTCTCTTCCGTAAAAGGACGAAAGCATCTGGTAAACGGGCTCTATGGTGTATAGAAATTATGCGTTCCGAGTCCTAAAGATGTGCGAGCCTAGGAGTCCAAGCCAGCCAAGGGTCCAAAAAAGTCTGGTCGAACTTGACCCTTATTTAAGATCTGATAATAGCTTTTATCAAATATAAACTAAATCCATTTTTTATGGCTTCCCTATGCCCGGGACGATAATTCTATAAGCATTTCAAATAATTTCCCAGGCATTTTTGTAGGCATGTACACCCCAAATGCTAACGAAACGATCAACGTCGGCAACAATCTCGCTCAAATGGTGAATGGCGAGGAAGATTTCCTAATTGCTGCGACACTCCGCTTCCATTTCCCTGACGCCTGCTCCCTGGCCTCTGAGGCGGACGCTCTCAATATTCGGCAGGCCTTGTCCGAGCGCAGCGAGTTGGCCTGCCCTCCGAAAGCATGCGTTCGCCCTCTGCGATGTGGCCAGGGAGGGCGTCATTGGTTTTGGCTACTTTTGCCGGAACAAAAGTGGCTCGGCTGCCGGGCCGAAACCCGGCAACTCTCGTTCATGCCAATCATTCCAGCTGATAAAATTTTGTGCTCAAACATGTCGGAAAATATCATGAGCTTCTCGTTGCCAACCATGCAGTGAGCTTCTACACTCACTGTTATGTCAAACAATATTGATCAGCTCTCTTCACCGGATCCGGGGGCGCCGGTTTTTCGGCCTGGAGCGTTCAAAGGCCGTGAGGGATTAGTCCGCAATATGTTGCGGCGGTTGGAACGAGGGGAATCTTTAAGCCTTGTTGGGGGACCAAAGTTAGGGAAAACCTCGATGCTGCTTCACCTTGCCCTGCAATTGAATCATGAGAGGCCATCTTCCAAGTCCACCGGGCCTTCAGCGGTGTATGTGGATATTGCCGACGAGGCTGATTGGAAACGATTCCATTCCCGCCCACCAAATCCTGACACCATTCTTCTCTTTGATAACTGTGACCGGCTGGTTGAAGGGAAGACTCGTTCGCTTTCAGACATTGATCTTTTGCCTGGAGGATCCATGGTTTTTGCCGGAGCACGGGCATGGCGGGAGGTGGTGAGAGGAGGCGATTTGCCACACACACTGAAGTTGATCCCCTTGTCGGTGTTTTTGGAAAAGGAAGCACAGCAGCTATTCAGTCCGGACCTTTCCACAGAACAGCAGGCCACCGTCCTCACCAATGCAGGGACGCATCCCTACATCTTCAAGCTGTTGCAGGCAGAATTGCTCCGTGGGAGAAACCATGTTCAACCTGAACAGGTTGTGAAGGGGGTGAAAAATTCTCTTTCCTCTTTTTTCCATGATTGTCTCAATCAACTGCGGGAACCGTTAGAAAATCAAGTGCTGGCCTATGTGAT
>DOFS01000497.1:0-3392 GCA_003523945.1 Nitrospiraceae bacterium
CGTTCATCAGCTCACGCCTCATCCCATCTCAAGAAAACCTCAGGGAGCCCCTGGTTTTCGGTCAACATTTACGTGTGGCAGGAACATCCTTCGCACTCACCAAGCCGAAATTGGGGCAGAAATGGCTTGGCCACGCCAATTTTTCTAAAGGAGGTAGTGAAACTCCCCACCCAAAAGACGGGGCTTCTAAAAAAACCTTATTAAATTGGGGGAATCTGTCCTCTAACCCCCCTAAAAAGGGATTCCATTCATCCCCTGCAAAGCCCGGGCTTTCTTGAATGGGACAGTAAATAAACTTTAATAAAGACTTACCTGTTACCTCTTCTATGAAATTTTAAATGGTTCTGTAAAGTTTTAGAGTGTTGTCTCCGATGGGTACCGATTAGGTACAGATAATCTGCCATAATGCCCTGACCCGTGATTCGATCCTCCAGGTCTTGGGCACCTAGGCCGTTCCGATGTACCAGGTGTATCAAATGGATGGAACTCTGAGTTTTCCCTCGGTTTCCAGCTCAGTCCATCTCTACGGATAGGAGACTTATGGCGGGCATTAGTCACATCTTCAATATTGCGCGTTCGGGGATACAGGCCCACCAGCAAGGGCTGGCCACGACTGCCCAGAATATTTCCAACATCAATACCCCAGGCTACTCTCGTCAGGAAGTGGTGTTAGAGACCAATCGCCCCTCTGAAGGGGTCATTGGGAGCGGGGTGCAAGTCGCCAATGTCCGACGGACGGTCGATGTTTTTCTAGAAAATCGATTAACCAGCGAAAATGAAGACCTTGGATTCCTTTCGGCGCGCACCACGTTCTTATCTCAGGCCGATGGCATCGTGGCTGAAACGGAGAGTTCTGGGCTTTCCAATGGTGTGACGGAATTTTTTAATGCCCTCCGGGATGTGGCGACCAATCCGGAAAGTCCCATTCAGCGAACGGTGCTTCTCGCCAAGGCACAAACCTTAACCCAAGGCTTTGTGGATCAAGCCCAAGCGTTCAATCAAATCCGTTTAGACGCCAATCAAGAAATCAGTCGACATCTTGAAACCATTAATGGCCTGGCTGAGCGAATTGCTTCACTGAACGATGACATTTTTAAAGCGGAATCCAGTGCGCGTGAAGCCCTGGATTTACGAGACCAGCGAGCCGTGTTGATTAAGGATTTGGCGGAATTGGTCGATATCGAACAAGTGCAATTACGCGATGGGATTGGCATTAATGTTGGAGGCCAATTATTGGTTGGCGGGAATCATGCTAATGGGCTGACCACGATTCCGGATGCCGATAATCCCCCATTTCAGGATGTGGCTTTTGTCCGCAGTGACGGCACGGCATTTGCCATTTCTCACAAAATTCAAGGGGGAAAGATTGGGGGACTGCTGACAGTCCGGGATTCCGATATTGTGGCCTTCCAGGATCGAGTCGATCGGTTAGCGGCGGTCCTCGTGAATGAATTTAACCAGCAGCATCAGGTGGGGTTTGCGTTAGATGGAACAACCAATAACCCCTTTTTCGCAGCATTATCCCCTCCAGGCCCTGTTCCAAGTGATACCAATGGTGGAAATGCCTTGGGCAGTTCCGTTGCGATTACAGATGCGACTCTTCTGACCTTCCAGAATTACGAGGTGCAATTTTCAAGTGTTTCTGCCTATTCCATTGTGAATACGCAGACGGGAGGGACGGTCACGTCGGGAACTTACGCATCAGGTGTGGCCATTAACTTTGATGGACTGGATGTGGTGTTGAGCGGCACACCCGCAGCAGGCGATTTTTTCCAGGTGAGTGCGCATAAGGGCGCGGCGCAACGTTTGGGCCTGGCTGTAACGAATACCGATAAAATTGCGGCTTCCTCAACAGCCCTTGGTGTTCCCGGCAATAATTCCAATGCGTTGGCACTCGTTGATATCCATACGACTCGCCAGACCATGCTCGGGAGTTTGACGTTAAACGATTATCAGACGATTACGTTAGGGAATGTGGGCAGCGCAGCGCGGGAATCGAATGTGGCTTTGACCAATACGACGCTCATTCTCGACCAACTTCAAAGTTTACGGGAAAGCGTGTCAGGAGTGTCTTTAGATGAAGAACTCACGAATCTGTTGAGTTTTCAACGTTCGTTTGAGGCTTCCGCCCGATTGCTTACCGTCGCTGATGAATTACTTCAAATCGTCTTGGCGATGGGTCGATAGAAGGTCAAATGACAAGGAGACTCTTCACGAATCTTTCACCAATCTTGTGTGAAAATCTCACAAGCCAGGAAAGTCCGATAGGATACGAATGTCTCACCATGATTCCATCTCCATCCATTGCCCTTTGGGTGTCAAGCCTCAACCCTATTGTACAACCACCGATGCGGCTAAGGCATCAATGCGGCCGTATCTCGGCGAAAATAACGTTGCATGATGCGGCCGAGTTCCCCACGTGCGTCGTCGCCTTTCAAGCCACCGAATTGGTCGTACACCTCTCGTGCGATCCCCGTGAACAAGTCCAGCAAGCGCGGGTCGAAGTGCTCCCCGCGTCCCTTTTCCAGAATCTCCATTGCGTCGTCGGATGAGATTGGTTCCTTGTATGGCCGCCATGAGGTCAAGGCATCGAATACGTCCGCGATAGCAAAAATCCGTGCGTTAAGAGGTATGGCGTCTCTGGCCAAACCCCCAGGGTATCCACTGCCATTGTACTTCTCGTGATGCGCGCCAACGACATCCTGCGCTTCGGCCAGCCACGCTGCCCGGCCGGTTATGTCAAGCCCGTGCTGCACGTGGGCTTTCATAATCTCAAACTCCACCTCATCCAGACGCTCTGGCTTGAGCAGCACTTTGTCAGGAATGCCGAGTTTTCCGACATCGTGCAGCAGCGCACCCTTAATCAGTGCCCGAATTTGCGCGTCGTCCAGGCCGACCACCTCCGCCAGCCGGATCGAATACACCGTCACACGGTAATTATGCGTATCGGTGTTGCCGTCACGTTTCGCAATCGCTCCGCCAAGCACCTGGATAGTCTCCAAATTGGCGTCGAGCAGGCGGTCGGTCAGTCCGCTTAGACGTCCGAGCAGTTGCGAGACGACTGGGTACAGTATCAGGCTGGTGATCAGAATCCCTGTAAGTACATGCAAAACCGTGCGCCAGATGTTAGCTTGCAATCGTGCCTGCTCGGTAGCGGATAGTGCAAAAATGCCATCAAGCCATGCGCGAATCTTTCCTTGTTTATTGGTTAACGCAATCTGTAGGGCAACGTACGGACGGCCGTCGAGTCCCGTCCTAACGACAAAGTGGTCGTCCGATTCGGGTAGCCGGAAGCCAGCCGCGTCCACCGCTTGGCGGATCACCTCCAGGCTTATGAAGCTTGTATCTTCCAGTTGAGCAAGCTCCAGACCATCGGCGTCATGCACTCGCGC
>DOFS01000497.1:3567-4314 GCA_003523945.1 Nitrospiraceae bacterium
TCAGTGAATCCTGCAGTGCTCCAGGCTTCAGCAAGCCGAACTGATCGAGTTGGTCACGGACGGTGACATTCCAATGGGCGGCTGTCGCGCGGGCCAGTGCGACGACGCCTTCTTCCATTCGTTGGCGCTCCGTGACCGCGGTGATTCCAGCGAAAACAGCTCCGAGCAGGATCGCCGTCATGCCGACACGAAATGCGATGGAACGGCGAACAGAACGGCGGAAATTCCCTGGATTCCTGGGCATCAAGCTAGAACCATTTCCAGACAGCTGTTGTCAATAGCTCGCAAGATCAAAAGGTTAAAAAAATTTCTGTTCCACAGACAGCATTCAATTGCCCATTCGTCGAGTAAGGCAAATGCTTCTTCGATTCTCGTCTGAACATCAAGGCCGTGTATTCCCGGTGAGCCCTTCTCTCTCAATAATCTTACGCTTCGTTATTAATGATATTTATACATCCCAGCCTGTTTGATATCCGGCCATGAAGTGGTCTGATGACATAAAAAACACTGCTCCACTCGGGCCCGGGACTGCCCAGCCACTCTTTGTGAAATCATGGTGAAATGCATCATATAATGGCTGGGCGGCGCCTGGTGGCAGTGGGCCCAATCCATTGAATTACCCGGGTGTTGCTTGAATGCGGGAAGGGTCTAAGCCTATGCGGTAGGCACGCCGCACAATCCTGGCCCAAGAGTTCGAAATGCTGATCATCGTTTTTGTGACAGGTGTTCCTACCGTTCTCCCATTGC
>DOFS01000572.1 GCA_003523945.1 Nitrospiraceae bacterium
ACAAAATAGTTGCGAACTTCGGTATTGGCTTCCATGACGGCCTTCAGGCCTTCCGCAATGACAGCCACGGAATCGTTGAAGGTGTGTTGGTTATCAGGCTCATACCCGCAGTGGTGCGCCTCAAAGAGCCAGTCATGGACAATGTATGCAGGTGCATAGCCCCAAGGAGAATAACCTTCAATACCCCACAAGAATCGTGGGATCGAGCCGCCGTCTGTGTACATAGGCCCCGGTTGGATGGACTGGCCGTTTGCCCGGACCAGCATAAAGGGATGGTCTTTGTTAGGGAGAAACAAAAAGTAGTCGTTCTTGACCCATCTGACATCAAGCGCTCCAGTAAACTTACTTTCTTGAGTCTCGCGGTATGATTGACTGGCACAGCCGGAGACCACGATTGTGAGAAGAAGAAGGATTCCTAAACGCATGTGAATCTCCTTGCAAACTGTTGTGAGGCCTACCTAATGATTAGGGGAATTAGCATAAAATGAGGATCTTTGATTCCCTGTTCGTAGGACACCTTTGTTCGAGCATTGCCGGGTTTCGTCCCGGCGGCCGAGCCACTTTTGTTTCGGCAAAAGTAGCCAAAACCAGTGACGCCCTGCCTGGCTGGATCGGATAGGGCGACCGCGAGCTTTCGGATGGCGGTCCAACTCGCAGGGCTCAAACAAGGCCCGCCAGGGGATGAGAGCGTCCGCCCTTGGCCAGTCAGCAGGCGTCAGTGAAAGGGAAGTGGAGAGTTGCAGGAATTAGGATATTCGTTCTTGCTTCTCAAGGTCGAATCGCTAGCTTCTCGTAGCCTAGTAGGGCCGTTGGATCGAATGATTCGAAATCCCACCTGGGAATATGCCGTTTACCTAGCTGAAAGGCTTTTAAAACAGGCTCCAAATCTACTTTTCCAGAAATATCAAAAAGGCATTTAATCCGGTTGAAGTATTCTTTTGACTCTGCTCTTGCAAAGATCTCAAAGGCTCCTCCACGTCTTTCCAAATAAAGCAATGTTTCTGGCTTCCAACGTTGCGATGTGTTGTTGCGTATGCTGTCGATACAGTCCCGCATGAATAGCACGAAATCAGCTTGCATCACCAAACGAAAAGAGAGACCAGATGCTCTCGATCTCTTCTCAAGCAAATCCGCCCTCAGGGATAAACGTCGCAATTTAAGGCGGTCATTTCTGTGCTCAAATGACCGCATGTAATCAAAGATTTCCGCAAACGAGATCATTCTGTTTTCGCTTGAACTCCTCTCAAAGTAATATCGATGCCGGAGCAGATACGAAACCGCGTCGAAGCACTCATATTTGAGAAAGCAGGTAATTGCGTAAACAAAAAGTTCGTGGACGATATAGCGGAAGTTGTCGAAATCCGATTCTTTCCATCTTGAAACATGCTCGGGGCGATACATATATGGAATCAGTTGCTCGAAGAATCGATGTGCTAATTGATGGGTTTCGGCAATATTTCTATACTGAGCAAGAGCGAGAAAAATCTCTACTGCTTCGTTTCGGAAGGGAAGAAATTCCTCAATACTTCTCACTACCTTGTCATCGAATTCACCTTCCTCATTCTTAATGCGGAATCGCTCCAAATTTTCGACAAACGTGTCGAAATATTCAGTTAGTGCTCCTTGGGTGAGGGCCTTGTTGTTTCGTATGCCATCAAGCGCTCGTTTAAATTTCGGTGCTGTTCCGAGGTTTGTCGTTTCCAATTCTGACAAGAATATAGGCTTCTTGCCGATTTCTGGTTTTATATACAAAGGTTTGTTATAAATCCAACGTACAAGCTGTTCGAAGTTCTTTGCATAAAGATCGTTGTCGCTAAGATCAATATAGATTCTGGATTTGTAATATATCGGTAGGTATGGCTTGCTTTGGTCGTCCTTTTCAGAAAGTATTGCTACAAACTTGTTTTGATCCTGCTTTTCATAAACCTCTGGGGAAATAATTTGGGTTTCCGTTCCGACGCCCCCACTCCGACTATTGGCCTTTTCTGCATAAATGCGATCACAGACTATGGCAACCTTTTTGATTCCTTGGTCCGCAACCATCTTTTCCATAAAGGCATGTGCATCGTGCCCCTCCTTCAGTTCCCACTTGTCCAGAATGACGTCGATACCGCTCTCACGTAGCTCTGTCGCGAGTTTAATGACCCATTGTTCGTGGTCGGGAGAACTCCAGCTATAAGAGATGAATAGTTTTGGGATTTCTTCAGTCATGATAGGACGCCCCATTTAGTCAGATGCAACGAAGATTAATGGGTGAACCACTTACGGTTTCTTTTTGATCAACTCAAGCCTCAATCGATTAAATTCTAGGTTTTTAAGACTGGGGATATGACCACGAAAAGAGTGGCAATTGATGAAACCCAGATGCGATTGTTGAAAATTCCTTCTGCCCCGGTCTTCATAATAATTTCCTCTTGCACGCCGGTTATCCTTACTCTGCCATCCCAAATTCCAAAGAATGGCGGAGGAGGTAGACTCCGGGACCCCGACTGTCGGGTTGTGGCAGCCGCAACGCCCTTCTGCGTGTGCAGTAAACCAGCAGATCAAGATACGGCATCCATTCTGCTTGGCTACCGCGTGTTAATGGCACGATGAAGCGCGGTTTCACCTCGTGGGGGCGTTGAATGTTGTAGGGTATGCGCATTGTTGGCAGGTCGAGATACGACTCCACTTTAATATCTGCGACCGCCACCCCTTTCCCTTGCGGTTCGAGGAACCACTCTTCACATAGTGGGTTCTCCTTGGTTCCCACGTATACACCTATAGTTCCGTTGTGAAAGAAGGGATATGCCACGGTAAGGAACAGTTCGGCGAGCTCAACGAAGTCGGCAGCGCGATCGACTTCGACAAACGTGTAATCGTGTTCCATAAAATTACGCGCACGGTTTAACCTGGACACTATACGCGTGGGGAACGCGCCAATGTCTCCCAAAAGTTCCGCACGAACCGGAAAAGGTGCCTTAGCCCACGCGTCTAATTTATAAATTTTGAGTAGCTTGTCCATCACAAGGTGCACGGCTCGATTAGCATGCCCAAGGGCATTCATTGCCCCTTGCTGTGTGCCGGAGGAGATATCCCGGCGGGCGTATTCCAGATACGTCACCGGTTCGGGTCCTCCTGGATTGAGCTGAGTAAAGGAGATCCCCTGACTTGGAAGTGCATAAACAAGATGCGATCTCCGCCCTGTTGCAAAGTCGGAGTCATAATCACGTATGAAGTAACTTTCTCTCAATGAATTCAGAGTAACAGACACGGAATGGTCCTCCCAGAGCTGCCTCCCACTATTTCTTTGGATGGTGTCCGACCAGAAAATTGGCGAAAACATGCCAATCCAAAAAAATCTGATCCCAAACGAACCGTTTGGTATGGTCGTGTGGCTGATTTTAGTCAACTGAAGAACGAAGTCAACTGATTTGACTGCTTTGGCCGATCATTTTGACCAGGCACTTTGGTCACGAGGAATTGGGAAATTCTTTATGGGGGGATCGGCGCTCTTTCATGAGAGATCCTGAAATTTTGCCTTCTGTGGTCGACGCCTACCGGCTGGCCCAAGGGAGGGACGCTCCCATCCGCCAACGGGCCTTGTTTGAGCCTTGCGAGTTGGTCCGCTCTCTGCAAGTTCGCGTCCGTCCCCTCTTATAAGGCCAGACGGGGCGTCAATGGTTTTGGGACCTTTTGCCGAAACAAAAGGTCCTCGTCTGCCGGGGCGAAACCCGGCAACACAGAACATCATGTTGATACGAGGGTTGGGAAAACGGCCATCAATCATTTCATTCACAATTCCTTCGACGAGGGAGCCAGTGATTATGTATGATCCCCAAAAATCCATCTCGATTATTCCAGCGCATGCGATAGAAGAGTTTGGAGTTGCGCAGGACCTGAGAATTGGTTTCAGATGCCACAGAGTCAAATGTGCTGCTGGCAGGACAGAACGTCGGAGACCCAGGGAAATAATCACCGCCAATCCGAGTCCGGCTGTCTGTGTGGTCAGGTTTTGCAATATGACAGCAGAGTCTATTTGAATTATGCCGAAAGAGAAATGTGTGATTACAAGACCTGAACCTCATGACTTTCTCGTTTATCCACAGGCTCAATTCCGCTGCTCTCCCAATAATATGGTTTCTTAGGCGTGGTGATCGACAAATTAAACCTGTACGGGTTCAGGGGTGAATAGTAGCTGTTGGGTTGTATCCGAAAAGATACCTGTTGTATCTGAACCGATAATAAAAGAGTGGAGAAATTATATGTGAAAGAAGTTTTTTAAAATAATTGGCAATTTTTTTGTAATGACAATGCGTTGTTTCCATGTCGGATTTTTTCCTTGCCACAGTAATTTCATGAAAAAAGGAATTTTGGGCATCTCGCTTGCTGCAAATTTTTGAACAAAACAAATATTTTTTCATGAAGGTGTTGAAAGGAGCCGGTCATGCCCAAAGCTGTTGAAG
>DOFS01000593.1 GCA_003523945.1 Nitrospiraceae bacterium
CCTCAGCCACCCAGGCCGTCAGGTACAAAATATAAACCGGGATCGCTTGTGGAAGTTGAATCGCACGGCGTTCCGAACTTTCAATGGTATGCAGAATTTCCTCCCGGGACCACTTTCCGTTCAAAAGAAAAGCAGCTAAATCCGTCGGCCGTTCAACGCGGATACAACCATGACTAAAATCCCGTTCGGAAGCATCGAACAAATGGTCGGCAGGCGTATCGTGAAGATAAATGGCATGATCATTGGGAAACATGAACTTGACCAATCCTAACGCATTTTCCGGGCCGGGTTTCTGTCGAATACGAATTGTCCCGGCTTCAATGTTTTCTAAGGTTAGTTGAGCGACTTCCATAGGCTGTTCATCCCAGTCGACCAATTCAAAATTGCTTTCCTCGAGATAAGCCGGATCTTCCTGAAATTTTGGGAAGATTTCATCTTTGACAATGCTTCTCGGCACGTTCCAGTATGGATTTAGTACCAGGTATTCCAGAATATCACTGAAGATGGGAGTCTGGCTCATCGGCTTCCCTACAATAACCGGCATCCCCATCTGTGGTTCCCCATGTTGATAGGCGGTGAGTCGAAAATCCGGGATGTTCACCAGTATATAGTCCGGACCCAATGTCCGCGGCATCCAACGGCGCCGTTCCAAATTCACCAGCACCTGTCGAATACGGGATTCGACCGGGACATTTAAGGTTTCCAAGGTTTTCGGTCCGACAATTCCGTCTACGGATAGACCATGCCGAGCTTGAAATTTTTCTACGCCCTCCATCACCTTCTGGTCAAATTGCGAGCTAATCGTCCCATCTGGCAAATCTCCCGAAGCCGCTAACCGCCGGCGTAAATCTTTCACGCGAGAATTATTGGTCCCTTTCGCGAGGAGGGGCCCGCCTGCTATGACCGGCCACCCTCCATCGGCCTTTACCTGGAGATAGCGTCTCAATGCACTCAATAACGGCTCATACCCTTCGTGGCCACCGGCCAAGGATTCCAGGGTGCCAGCGATACCGTTCTCACTGACGTGTTTGACGATCTGAGTCAGTGATGGTCTCTCATCTTGCAGATACCACTTGCCATTGACTTGGTCCGGCGATAAGCGTCCTGACGTCACGTGATCCAAAAGCTTTAAAAGATTGTTTGAAAGAACGACTTCGAATCTGGCGAGGACATTGGTACGGAATAAGGGACGGTCTTCGGAGAACAACTGATCGGTTCGCTGTAACCAGTGAAGTTCGGAATACGCATAGTCATTGGGGTTTAACCCTAACTGTTCGGCTTCGCTCAAGATTTTATAGAGAGCCTGTCCCTCGGCATTAAGATGATCAGATGGTGAAACCCACAAGGGCTCATACTGGCGTTGAGCATAGATCTCGGTTAATTCCTGGCGGTAGATGTCCGGAGCGTCTAGAATAATCTGCTCCAACATCTGTGGGATTCCTATTTCCTGTCCCTCGACAGGGCCTGCCACTCCAATAACAAGGAGCAACCAAAGACTAATCTGTTTTAGGCCATTAATCTTTTGCGACGTCATTCACGCAGTTTAGATCAGCATCCATCCCTGTCATACTGGCATTAACCCTGGAGGATGACTCCATCCACCCTAGGCTTGAAATCAACCAGGCAACCCTCCCTGAAATTTTTACACCGGTCGGAATTCATACCACCCACCGGCAAGCAAAAAAAAATGGGTCCGCCCAACCACGACCAGCTTCTGTAACAGAAAAGGCCATCCCCCCTGTGACACACAACATGTGTCATCGGTTTGAGGTTGAACTTCACGAACTTCATTACGCTTTGACAATGACACGTGTCAGGAAATTGGGAAGTTCAGAATGAATGTGGCATTTCCAGGGTTTTTTAGGGTTTGCCAAGGGGAAATCCGGAGTTACTCTCAGACTAGTCTCACAGCGATGGGATTCTTCATCGCCATTCATATTTACATTATTTTTTCACCAAGGAGGTTTGTGATGAATCAGGTATTGGGATGACCAAACAAGGTTTTTCGGAAGATGAGCAAAACAGGGAATCTTGAGGGGATACCCTCCAAAACCAATTCCACCTTTAGCCAAGGAAGAACCAGAAGATGAAATTAATGAATGGTTTTCCACAAACAGCAATGGCAATCGCATTTTTGATGGCTGTGGGCGGAACCCCAGACCTCGCTCAAAGCCAACCGGTCTACGACAATAACGACAAGGTTCCATATTATGAATACGATCCTCACTACGAATATGACAGGTCTTATGACCCTTACTTCGATGACAGCTTTGGCTACGACTATGATTACGGCTACGATTATGACGACTATATCCTGACTGATTCAGAGCTTCGCAAACGTATCAAGCTTAACCTGGCCATGAGTCCTTTCGTTGATGAAGATGATATACGCGTTTCCGTCGATTATGGGGTCGTGACGCTATCCGGCACCGTGGAAGACCGAAGCGCGATGATCGATGCCGGAGAAATTGCTTATGATTCCGGGGCATGGAAGGTTCGCAATAAACTTTCTCTGCGTGAAATTGGCGAGCGACCATGGGCCAAGATGGGAGACAGAGAGCTGAGAAAAGAAATTCGGGATGAGTTGGAAAGCAGTCCTTTTGTCGATGCAGACCAGATTTCCGTCGTGGTGAAAAATGGAGTCGCCACTCTTTATGGGGGCGTGGAGAATAAAGGCGAGATTGCGGATGCGGTAGAAAATGCGTATGAGGCCGGTGCGCAGCGGGTTAAAAGTCGTTTGTGGGTTGATCCAGACCTTTCTTAAAAGATTGGGCTCTGATTGGTTGAGCAATCTATGCAGAGGGGCGAGGCGTCTGGATGAGGCCTCGCCCCTCTTTTGTGTCTCCTCTCCCTTTCAAGAGGTCGCGCCATGAACGACCATGGTGCAATACTTTTTCCAACAGGGAACAGCAGGGAAAAGATGAGCGATTTGATTGTCGTCGCCTTTGCCGATGAGGCTAAAGCCGAAGAAGTACGAAAACTTCTTTTCACCATGCAGAAACACTATCTTCTTGATTTGGGAGATGCCGTCGTGGTGGTGAAAAATCGGGATGGGAAAATATCAATCAATTTAACCTACAACTTGGTTGCGTCAGGGGTGATGGAAGGAGTGGTTTACGGAGGGTTGTGGGGTTTATTGATTGGAGTTCTTTTTTTTACCCTTTATTGGGATGGGCTGCCGGTGGATTAGTTGGAGCAACGGCAGGTGGGGTGTCCGGATGGTTAACCGACATCGGCATCGATGATGATTTCATTGAAGAATTAGGAGAGACCATTCAACCGGGAAATTCGGCCTTGTTTATACTCATTAAAAAGAATACCTCGGATAAAGTGATTAATGAACTGAAATGGAAAGGGGTGAAGGGCACGATCTTGCAAACCTCATTATCCACCGATGACGAAGCCAAATTACAATCTTTTCTCAGGGCAAAACTTCCCCAGGAGGGACATGAAGTTCATTAACCGGAAACCGGATTCATTTTTCTCTCAACAAATTCAATTGAAATTGCATTTCCCCGCCCTGATTCGCGCGGGAACAAGTATCCTTCACTCTCTGCACACTTATGAAACATATTCTTTGCGTGGTTATTCTTCTAGGCACGATCACGCACTTGCTCCACGGACATGCAGGTGCTGGGCACAGGGTCGCCACTCTTATTGAAATTTCAAAATTCTCTGGGAGTCGCCTGTTCATTGAACCCCGCACCTCTCCGACTTTGACCAGCCGCTCAGCCGAGGAACATTGTTTTCCCTATGACCCCAAACGACTCGTGTCTCCGAAAATGTTGTATGTGGTCGGGGATAGCGAAACGATCCCTTTGGCTCAGGAAATCAAAGAACAGTTTTCGGCGATGCAAAAGCTCATTACACTTCAGGTAAGCAGTGAATCCCCCCAAACTCCTCCCTGGTGGCAACACTCGCAATATCCGACGGTTGCCCTGATGAGTGAACAGATGGATGACCATGAGCGTCTCCGGTTCAAGAACCAATGGGGTTACGAACCAACCCAATTGAGGATTGCTGCTGATCCGGTGGTGCCAATTGTTCATCCTTCAAACCCGCTTGCTCAGCGTGGGATAACATTGTCTCAACTAAAAATCATTTTTTCACAAACAGCTTTTCCGCAACATTCACCGATACGAACCTGGAAGGAGCTGAATCTCGAAGGAGACTGGAAGTCTCGACCAATAATCCTGCATGGCTATGATGCGTCAGCCAGCTTGGGTTTGTATTTCAAAAATCGTGTCCTGCAGGGTGCGGACCTGAGTAATCGCGTTCATCGACATCCTGGATCCGGTCGGGTAGTTTTCACAGTGGGCGAAGAGAAGGGACCAATTGGTTTTACAAAACTCAGCACGATTACGCCTCAAGCAGAAATTGTTCCGATCCGTGTGCACTCTCGCTTACTGCATATTAATAAAAATACCCCATTGTCTTCAGCATATCCTCTTGACCATTACCTTTACCTGAATCTGAACCCTCAAACACTTCCTGACGGGGTGGCGGTCGAATTATTAAGGTTCATTTACAGTCGACAGGGCCAATCCTTTTTGAAGGACAGAGGGTACTTACCACTTTCCACCACAATGCTCAGACAAGAATGGAACCGACTGCCGGAAAGCCCGCCAGCTCCTTGTACAACCTGACAACCTGGCCCTGGAACCTTGTGTTTTTGTCGCTTACCCTCCACCAAGAAATTCAGGCCTATTCCAGGGTTTTAAACAGTTTCATCAATCCGGACTTATTACCATACTGTATAGAATTCCTTGTTCCAAATAACCATTTTCATGGCAAATTGATTGGTGCGTGAAGGGCACTCCTATCACAATTCCGAACAGGTCTTCACCATCCTTTTAATGGGTTTAACACCAGGAAAGGAGGATTACAGATGAGAACACATCCCTTAAACCAACCTCACTCAGCTCTAAAAATTGCCTGGGTGGTACCATTACTTT
>DOFS01000594.1 GCA_003523945.1 Nitrospiraceae bacterium
ATTGGCGACCTGTGGCATCAAGGAGGGGTGAGTCTGAGGGGGGAACAAAGCGTAAGCCGGTTAGTGCGTCAACACCTCATTAACATTCTACGCGAAGAACCTCCACTGGGAGGACCGCACGCCTTAATCGCCTGTGTGCCTGGAGACTTTCATGAAATTGCCCCCCTGACCGCGGCAGTTCTTCTGCGAGGACTTGGATGGCACAGCATCTATCTCGGGCCCAATGTTGCATTTGAGATGCTGGAAATGGCCCTGCGCCGGAAACAAACACAGCTGATTCTCCTTTCCTGCAATCTTGAACCAGAAGAGAAAATACTACGATCCTGGCTGCGAAAGATCACTCGACTTCTTCAGCCATCGTGTGCGGTGATGGCTGGGGGACCGGGGTTTAAACCGTATGCGTCTCTTCTTCGCACTCACAACATTGCCTATTTCACCCAAGTCCATGATGTCAAAACCTTGCAACAACGAACTGGCATGGCTGAAAGCGCCAGGGCTTTCCATCCATCATCATTTATCTCCTGGCAATCATAAGGAGTCCGCAACATGTCAGAACTTAAAAAAGCCATTCTTCTTGTCGGACACGGCGGCATTCCCAAAGGATACCCGTCTGATCTCATCACAAAACTTAAACGCCTTGAAGCCCAGCGAAGGGCGACGGGCAGTCCCATGTCGCCCGAAGAATTAGAATTGGACACCAAAGTTCGCACATGGCCGCGGACCCCTGAGACAGATCCGTACAAGGCTGGCCTCGAAACCCTTGGGGCCGCCATGAAACCACTTTTAAACGGTTCGTTGTTCGGCCTGGCGTATAATGAGTTCTGCGGACCGACACTCGCCGAAGCGGTCGAATCCCTCATTCACCAGGGAGCAGAGACGATTACCGTGGTCTCGACCATGTTTACTCCTGGAGGATCGCATTCCGAAAGTGAAATCCCCGAAGAACTGGAAGAACTTCGCAAGAAACACCCAAAGGTCACCCTCATCTATGCCTGGCCGTTCAACCTGGAGAAAGTCTCAAAAATGCTGATAGAGCACATCCAACAATTTTGATAGGCTGTAGTTCATTTACCCCCTCTTATCCAAACGCATAGAGAGGTTAGCTATAAACGCATGGCAACCAAAGAGCAAAGCACCTTGACCAAAAAGCGAAAGCCACCGTCCAGACCCCCAAAACTGGATACGATCCATCATGTGGCGATTCCAGTCCCGAACGTGGCCGAAGCGGTCGAATGGTATACCTCCCGCTTCAACTGTTGCGTAGATTATATCGATGACACCTGGGCCCTTCTGGCCTTCGCCAATACCAAGCTTGCCCTGGTCCTGCCTCAGGAACATCCTTCTCATTTTGCGCTCAGTCGTCCAGATGCCAACAAGTTTGGAGATCTCGTCACCCACCGGGACGGACTCAATTCGGTTTACATCACCGATGCCTTCGGCAATTCGATTGAGGTGTTAGAAGAGTCATAAATTGCACGTCTTTCGACACAACAGACAGACCTTTTTTCTTCCACAGCCTACACAAAGATTTTTCTCCTATGACTGCTGATGTGCTCATTATCGGAGCCGGCCTTGCCGGACTTTCCTGCGCAACAACCTTAGCGAATTATGGGATAGATTTTTTACTTCTGGAGGCATCCGACGATGCAGGGGGGCGGATTCGCACCGATCACGCCGATGGCTTCCTTCTAGACCGGGGCTTCCAGGTCTATTCTACTGCTTATCCTGAGGCCAGACGCATATTGGATTATCCTGCCCTCGACCTACATCATTTTTTCCCTGGTGCGGCAATTCGGTGTCTTGGAGAATGGCATCGAATGCCGGATCCCTTCCGACATCCCTTTCAGAGCATTCAAGCGCTCTTCACCCCTATCGGAACCCTCTCAGACAAGATCCGGGTGGCAACATTCCGCCATCGTGCGGGTACTGGAACCTTGAGCGATCTGTTTCAAAGACCCGAAACCTCAACACTCCAACACCTCCAAAATTTCGGATTTTCTTCCTCCATGATCGAACGATTTTTTCGACCTTTCCTTGGTGGCGTATTTTTGGATCCGGAATTACAGACTTCCAGTCGTATGGCAGAATTTGCCTTACGGATGTTTGCGTCCGGAGACATTTCACTTCCCGCCTGTGGGATGGGAGCAATTCCCCAACAATTGGTATCCCGTCTTCCGGCAGGACGACTTCGAACTCAAGCCAGGGTCGCATCCATGCAAAAAGCATCGGTGACCTTGGAATCCGGAGAAACCCTATCCGCTCGTGCCATTGTCCTGGCTACAGACGGGCCAGCCGCAACGAAACTTGTTCCCGGCCTCAAATCATCCCCCTATCGCCGCGTGACCTGTCTCTACTATGGCGCCCCTGAGCCGCCCTTTTCAGGACCATTTCTGTTATTGAACGGAGAGGGAGCCGGTCCAATCAATAATCTCTGCGTCCTCACTCAAATCGCCCCGACCTATTCCACGACCAAAAGCCAGTTGATCTCCGTTTCCGTGTTAAACCATGCTGATCCTTCCCAAGAAGACCTTGCCACCCGGGTTCACCAACAATTGCGTGAATGGTTTGGCTCACCAGTCGAAGACTGGCAGCCAATTCGAACCTATCACATCACAGCCGCTCAACCTGTCCAGGTGCCACCATTTCCTAACCCGTTCTCCCGTCAGACACATGTTCAGGATGGAGTCTTCGTCTGTGGGGATTTTTGTGCCACCGGGACTATTGATGGAGCCCTCCTTTCCGGTCGCCGTGCAGCGGAGGATGTTCGAAAATGGCTGAAGGCATGATATCCGGCATCCTCCCTGTTTTCTAGAATTCCCCAACCGACAACATTTCCCTTTCGATTCTTGTCATTGAGACGGTCTGCCTTCAAACACGCACACACAGGGATTGAGCGGTCCGTTTGTCTAAGGTTTTCCATTTCTCTTTGGCCTCCCTCAGACCTCAGGGTGTAAATTGAAAAGTAGTTATTTTTCGGAGACCCACAGGAAAGGCGCATTTTCATGGGACAAATTACCCCCAAATTTTCCGACACGGACATTCATATTCTGGAATGTGGTTTAGGATGGATTAAGGACTCGGAGGACGCTTTTGCTGATAAGCTTTTTCATCGCCTGTTGCGGGATCATCCTGAGGTTACAAGCTCTCTCCTTTCACTGGGACTACAACCATACAGCAGGCGAATCGTCCAGATCCTCGATTCGATCATCAGGGAAATCCGCTCATGCGGAAAAATTCAATCATCCATCAGAGAACAATGGACAGACGTGCTTCCCACAACAGCGAACCAGCTGGAACCAAGTCAACTGCTCAGGATGGCGGAAACATATTTGGACATTTTTTCTGAGTTAGCGGAAGATGCCTGGAGCCCTGCCATGGAATCTGCCTGGAGAAAAATCATTCACGAGGTGAGCGTCAACTTGTGGGGACCACAAATTGAATGCTTGTCCTTTTCAAAAACCTCAGCTCCCATTCCATTCTTCAAAAGGAGGATTCATCGCATGAACCAACCGTTTACATTTTTTTTGGGAACCCTCATGATGTTAACCGGCGGCATCGCCTCCATCGGGCTGTGGAGTCGTTATCGGCTGGCAGAAGCCAAGCTATCCAGGAACCTCAGGCTTAAAAAAGTATGGTGCTAATCTGTCACCGGGGTGATACCAAGGTTCCAAAAGGATATTTTCCAAGAATCGGAAATATTGAGAAATGATCTCTCAGCGTAAAGGAGAATTATGAGAAATCCCACGCATCAACGCCCAATGACTTCTATCATGCTCGTCTTCGGTGTTCTGGCGATAGGGGGTATTTTCGCCATGGTCGACATCCCTCTGGCCGTGAGCCAACCGGTGACGATTCCCATTGCGTCCATCACAGGAGACATCGCGATGGATGCGGCCAATCCAATCTGGGAGTCCGTCCCCGGAGTGGTCGTGCCATTAAGCGGCCAGACCATCACCACCCCCATGCATCCCAATATCTCGGTAAAGACTGTGATGGTGAAGATGGCCACTAATGGAAAAGACATCGGCGTCTGGGCCAATTGGGGCGACCAGACCATCAACAATACGACCATTGGGCCTCAAGATTTTCGAGATCAAATGGCCATCCAGTTTCCGGTTCAGGATTCCGGAGCTCCCCCATTTCAATGCATGGGTCAATCGGGAGGAACCGTCAATATTTGGCGATGGAACGCTGAATGGCAAAAAGACCTTGGCATGGGAGTGGCCGGCATGTGGGACGTGGATCAACAATACCCCGCTATAGCCTGGGACTACTATTATGAGGAGCCCTCAGGGGGGGTCACCTTTACGAATCGAACCGGACGAAGCTCCGGGCCTTTTAATGAGGGCATCTGGTCAGGAAATATCATGTCAGACCCTTCACTCCGAATCAGTTCAGTGGAAGATCTGAACGCCAATGGCTTCAGTACTCTTACCACTCAGTCGACTCAAAACGTGCTGGGAAACGGACTTTGGGAACCCTATGGCGCACTCAAGGGAGGTTGCTGCAATGGGCCGACCTGGCGGGTCGTCATGAAACGATCCCTGGTAACTGATGATCCCAATGATGTCCAGTTTAAATCCGGTTCCAGCTTTCCAGTGGCCTTTGCCGTGTGGGACGGCTCGAATGTAGAGCGTAATGGCATGAAAGGGATTTCGACCTGGTTTACCGCGCAAATGCCAAATTAGTCGTATGTTCTTCTAGGGAGAGAATCAGTCTGCCCTGGGCCCCCGGTTAAAACCGGGGGCCTTCTTTTCATATTTTTATCCCAAAATTGATAAACCTCTGGTTTCGTGGCTAGCCGGGCATTTTCGCCAGATACTTTCACTTTCTGAGACTTCAGATAACCAGATGGACATGCTGTCTCCCAGCATTGATCCAGTATGTCAGCCCTCTTCGGTGATTTTTTTGGACTTGAAATAGCCCTTCCACCTAGCCGCGGCAGGAAGGGATGGAACTACCCCCACCGTCAGGCTATCCCTTATCTTAGTCGTATTTTTTAAATTTTCATGTTGTGGAAATTGTTTTTCTTCACTAATGATAGTATACCTATCACTTCAACAAGACTTGGCTTGGATCATCACCTGAAGGGGAACCTCAGCTATAAGGTTCATGACCGTATTGGCGTTGAGAGACAGGTTCCAACCCCCCGTCGTTTTTTAGGAAACAGACTTTTCTGGCCAAACGATCATTCAGCAGCGTCATGCCACAGCCACACAAACACGCATACTGTCAATGGCCGGGATTTGAACCGAAACCCAGTTCTCACATTCTTGAAACTATCTCTTTCAACCATATCAAAAGACAAAGAGGGAACGAACGTGATCGAAGAACCTGCGCTTGGTTTTGCATTTGATGGCGAGAACCCTTCGTCCAAAGAATCTGGAGAGGCTCTATCTCTTCGAATTCGGCGGCTGATGGACTCTCAGCCCTTTGGGGTGTTGTGCACACAGGGTGAACAGCATCCTTATGGGTCTTTGGTGGCCTTTTCGATGACAGAAGATTTGGCCACCGCTGTCTTTGCCACCCCTGTCACTACAAGAAAATTCAAGCTACTAAGCCAAAGCGATCGGGTCGCACTCCTGATCGACAATCGTTGCCAGCATCCCGACAATATGATGAATGTGGAAGCCGTCACTGCAACAGGGCAGGCCAAACGGGTTGAAGAAGAGGGGGATTTCGAATTCTGGTCGCGATTATTGACGGCACGCCATGGGTACCTTTCCGGTTTCGTTCGCGCACCAACTGTGGCACTCTTTCGTATTAACATCGTGAGGTATTTTCACGTCGAACGGTTTCAGGAGGTCCGACAGTGGATTCCCAAAAAAATACCTGGATAGTTTCCCTTGGCGACACGGCTGGCCGTGATGCGAATGTGGTTGGAGGAAAGGCGGCTGCTCTCACAAGAATGATCTCTGCAGGTGTCCACGTCCCGGCAGGTTTTTGCCTCACCGTGTTTGCCTATCAACACGTTCTTTCTCGTTCAGACCTGCCAAATGTCATTCACATGGAGTTGGGACGGAAACCCCTGGACAAGATGCGCTGGGAAGAAATCTGGGACGCGGCCTTACGGATACGATCAGCCTTTTTGAGAACTCCCCTTCCGCCCGAGCTTGTGCAACCTATCTATGAGGCTTTATCCCGGCTGAATTCGGGACATCCCCTTGCGGTGAGATCTTCGGCTCCTGGGGAAGACTCGGCTCAACGCTCATTTGCCGGGCTTCATGAATCGATCGTGAATGTTCAAGGCAAGGAATCGGTGATTCGAGCGGTGCAGGCAGTTTGGGCATCACTCTGGTCGGATGCGGCTCTGCTGTATCGCAAGGAATTACTCCTCGACCCACGCCACAGTCTCATGGCCGTCATCGTTCAGGAAATGTTTCCTGCTGAACACTCCGGTGTCGCCTTTGGGCGTGATCCTCGAAACCAGGCTGTAGATAGGGAAATTGTGGAAGCGGTCCCGGGCCCATGCTCAAATCTGGTTGACGGACTCTTGGAACCTGACCGGTGGATACTCAAACGGAGTTCCGGGGAAGTCGTCGAGTGGAAGGCGGGAGCCCGGAATGGCGAACAGCATGACTCGGCCCTCTTGAGTGAACAGGATCTTCAAGTACTCCATACACGTCTTGGACAAGTAGAAGAATTGTTCGGATGGCCTCCTGACATGGAATGGGCAACGCAAGGAGGCACATTCTCAGTCCTCCAGGCCCGTCCCATTACATCCGGTCAGTCTGTCCTCCAGTCCGATGACCGTGGCTGGTATCTGACCCTTCGCCCCAAACTTCCACAACTTCGTCAACTGGCAGAAAAAGTCTCCAACACATTAATTCCTGAACTTGAACACCTTGGACACCAATGGGCCACCCAGAACATAGAAAAACTGGATGATGGCCGTCTTGCGGACTGCATGGAGGAAAGATTTTCTTCCCTCAATGCCTGGCGGGAAATTTACAAAAAGGACTTTATTCCTCTTGCCCATGGGGTACGGTATTTGGGTGCCTATTACAATGATGCCCTCCAGCCCAGGGATCCCTATGAATTCATGCTGCTCCTTAGGGGACAGAATTTTCTTGCCTCCCGACGCAATGCCGCTCTTGAGCACCTTGCGCAACAGGTCCAAAGCATTCCCCTCCTCAAAAGAATACTCAAAGAAAGTGCGATGTCCGTATCAGACAAGTCATCTGAACACTGGGTTGTTCTGAAGCAACAAATCATGGATATCCAAGGCGGACCTGAATTTCTGAAGAATTTCGAGAAATTTCTCTCGACCTTCATGGACACCGCCTATAATGGAGAACGTCTGCTGAATCGTCCGGATTCCTTGTTCAATTTACTTTGCCAGGTTGGGACTCTCGCGATACAAAAACCTCCGCAAAACGAGCACAATCAAGAGACCAACGTTATGGCACTCCAACAGCGATTGATAGGCGCGGTGGGAAAACCGCGTCAGGAGGAAGCCGGGGAGGTCATTGCTATAGGCCAACTTACCTGGCGTCTCCGTGATGATGACAACATCCTTTTAGGACGATTAGAAAGCCAGTTTCTTCGAGCGTTGCATCTTGGCGCTGATCGATTGCGGGCAGCCGGGCGACTCACCGGAAGGAATCCAAGTGAGAAGACTGCGACCCTGATCGGCCAATTACTGAGAGATTCCCAACACCCCCCCATTCACGTTGATGAAGATAAACCAAAAGCCTTGCATCAAAAATCGGACACCAACGAAAAACCTCGTCAGCTCATAGGACAGCCTGCTTCTCCCGGACTGGCAGAGGGACCGGCATGTGTGGTGAACGGCATCGAAGACTTCCGAAATTTTCAACAAGGCGATATTCTGGTGTGTGAATCCATCCAACCGACCATGACCCATCTGGTTCTTCTGGCCTCCGCCGTTGTTGAGCAACGAGGAGGCATGTTGATTCACGGGGCCATTATTGCGCGTGAGCTTGGCATTCCCTGTGTGAATGGCATTGCCCATGCGACTCGGCTTATTGGCAATGGAGATCAATTGATGGTGGATGGTCACCTTGGAATTGTGACGGTGGGTGCCACTGATTTTGAACTGGAAGACCATGTCTTTTCC
>DOFS01000329.1 GCA_003523945.1 Nitrospiraceae bacterium
GCGGCCTGTGATTCTGGATGTCGGGACGGGCTCCGGATGTTTAGCGATCAGCCTGGCGGTCAATCTTCCTCGAGCGGTGATTATCGCATCAGACAAGTCAGTCGCCGCGCTTCATCTTGCCCGGTTAAATGCCATGCGCCATGGGGTCTCTCAACGTATTCTGTGGGTAGCCGGTGACCTACTTTCCCACTTGTTATCCAGAAACCTAGCAGGTAAAGTGACGGCCATTATTGCTAACCTGCCGTATATCTCCCATCAGGAATGGGACCACCTTTCTCCAGATGTCAAAGACTTTGAGCCACGGCTGGCGTTGGATGGAGGGCCGGATGGACTCGATGTGTACCGGCGGTTATTGGATGAGTCACCGAGTCTTGTTGCCTCAGAGGGATGTATCCTCATGGAAGTGGGAGTTGGTCAGGCAGACCTTCTGTGTCGGGAACTTTCCGTCACAAATGCGTTGAAGATTGTAAAGGTCTGGCCGGACTCGCAAGGCATTCCTCGAGTGGTGTGTGTACAGCGGCAACTTGTAGAAACACGGAATAGTTAAGTGGATCAAATTCGAATCCTGGGAGGACTGCCCCTAGAGGGATCCGTTGAAATCGGCGGGGCCAAGAATGCCGCCTTGCCCATTTTGGCAGCGACATTGTTGGGCGGTGGTGAATGCGTGATCGACCATGTTCCACACGTTCGGGATGTGGTAACCATGGGTAAATTGTTGGCCTTGTTGGGAGTGACCGTTCAAGAGGAAGGCGCCAGGGTCAGACTGGATGCTGCTCAGGTGCACTCGATTGAAGCGCCCTATGATTTAGTCAAAACGATGCGAGCTTCCATTTTAGCCTTGGGTCCTTTGCTTGCTCGACTGGGGGAAGCCAAAGTTTCGTTGCCCGGAGGCTGTGCCATTGGCACCAGACCAGTCAATCTTCACCTCAAAGGATTGGAGATGATGGGTGCCGAAATTCAGGTAGAGCATGGATATATCCATGCGAAAGCGGCCCGTCTCAAGGGGGCAAGGATTGACTTGGATTTTCCGACGGTCACAGGCACTGAAAACCTGATCATGGCGGCCTGTCTGGCAAAAGGGACCACGAGTTTGCACAATGTGGCACGGGAACCCGAAATTACTGATCTCTGCGCATTCTTAACGAAGCGGGGAGCCAAAATTCATGGGATGGGGACAGACACCATTACAATTGAAGGGGTCAGGGAGCTTCATGGTGCAGGACATTGGGTGATTCCTGATCGCGTCGAAGCGGGTACGTATTTGATGGCCGGAGCGGTCACGGGTGGGGATGTGATGGTGAAGGGGTGTGTGACTGATCATTTAGGCAGCGTCTTGAAAAAAATTCAGGATATGGGGGTTGAGCTGACGGAAAGCCATGATGGTGTACGAATCCGCCGGTCTGGTCCGCTTAAAGCCGTGGAAATCAAAACTCTCCCGTATCCGGGTTTTCCGACCGATCTCCAAGCCCAAATGATGGCCTTGATGTCGGTGGCAGAAGGAGTGAGCGTGATTTCTGAAACCATTTTTGAGGGGCGCTTTCTACATGTTCCGGAACTTCACCGGATGGGAGCGTCGATTGAGATTGATGGTCCACATGCTGTGGTCAAAGGAGTACCCTTGCTCACCGGTGCACCGGTCATGGCTTCGGATTTACGCGCCAGCGCCGGCTTGGTGTTGGCTGGTTTAGCAGCTGAGGGCGAAACCATTGTGTCCCGGGTCTACCATTTAGACCGCGGTTATGAGCGGCTGGAAGAAAAATTTCAGGCATTGGGTGCGAAGATTGAGCGGGTTCGCGAGGTCGCATGAGCGAAATGATTACGATTGCCCTTTCCAAGGGCAAACTTCTTGATCCGACTCTTGAATTGTTCCGGGAGGCAGGCTATACCGGATATCATGTGCGGGCGGACGACCGTCGATTAATCCTGGAATTTCCCGAGCATGGGCACCGGGTCTTAATTGTTCGTCCAAGTGATGTGCCGACGTATGTTGAATATGGGGCGGCCGATTTGGGTGTGGTGGGTAAGGATGTGTTGTTGGAGCAGAGCCCTGATGTCTATGAACCGGTTGACTTGAACTTGGGTGTCTGTCGGCTGGTGGTCGCCAGGCCAATGGGGCAACAGCTCGTGCACCGGTTGTCTTCGAAGCTCCGGGTGGCAACCAAATATCCCACGATCACTGAACGCTATTTTAATCAACAGGGGTTGCCTGTGGAATTAATTAAGCTTTACGGGTCGATCGAGTTGGCCCCATTGGTCGGGTTGGCCGATCGAATTGTCGATCTGGTGGAGACCGGGAACACCTTGAAAGCCAATAACCTGATAGAGGATGGCGTGATCGCCTGGTCATCTGCCCGGTTGATTGTGAACCGGGCAAGTTTAAAAATGAAACATGCGGTGATCACCGAACTCATTACCCGGGTGAAGAAAATTCTTTCCCGTTCTCGATCGAAAAAGGTCCATGCATGAAAATTATTACTCACAAGGACCAAGGGTTTTTGCAGGCGGTGACTCGGGTGTGCCAGCGGGCCGCTCAACAAAACACCAAAGTTGAAAAAGCCGTCAGGACGATTTTGGATGCTGTTCGGCGAGAGGGCGATCAGGCCCTCCAGCGATTAACCTGGAAATTTGATCATGTCCGAATTCGTCCCGACTACCTACGTGTGACCTCGAAAGATGTCGAAGCTGCCTATGCCGAGCTTCCGTCTTCAGATATTAAGGCGCTGAAATATGCGGCTACCCGTATCCGGACCTTTCACCGTCGGCAACGAAGGACCTCCTGGGTCCATCGCAAAGAGGGAATTCAATTAGGCCAACGGATCACGCCGTTAGATGCCGTAGGCCTGTATGTTCCGGGCGGGAAGGCCCTGTATCCTTCATCGGTGCTGATGAATGCCATCCCCGCGAAAGTGGCTGGTGTGAAGCGAGTGGTCATGTGTACACCGACTCCAACGGGTATCATCCATCCCGCGTTGTTGGTGGCGGCCGATGTCGCCGGAGTGGATGAAATTTATCGGGTCGGTGGAGCCCAAGCCATTGGGGCCTTAGCCTTTGGCACCGCGACGATCCGGCCGGTGGATAAAATTGTGGGTCCTGGGAATTTGTATGTGGCCACGGCAAAACGTCTGGTCTATGGCCAGGTCGACATTGATATGATTGCGGGTCCAAGTGAGTTGCTGGTCATTGCCGATTCCGCCAGTAATCCTCGTCATGTGGCTGCTGATCTTCTCTGTGAAGCCGAGCATGATGAGGAAGCCTGTGTCTATCTGGTGACGACTTCTCTGGCTCTTGCCAGGCGGGTTGTGACCGAAGTGACCCGTCAACTCGCACAGTTGGGACGGCAGGCAATTGCATCCCGGTCAATTGAAAGTCATGCTCTGGTTTTTGTTGTGCGAACATTCGATGAGGCGTTTGATATCGCCAATCGAATTGCGCCAGAGCATTTATCATTGAATGTGGATCGGGCGGGAGACTATGTGTCCCGTATTCGTCATGCAGGTGCCATTTTTGTGGGGCGCTATACGCCTCCTGCGGTGGCGGATTATGTGGCTGGGCCCAACCATGTCTTACCAACCGGAGGCAGTGCCAGATTTTTTTCGTGTTTGGGTGTCGATGAGTATATTAAAACCAGCAACGTGGTGGCCTATTCGCAAGCCGCGTTGCGCAAAGCCAATGCCCCGGTGGTGCGTCTATCTCGACTGGAAGGCCTTGATGCACACGGGCGATCGATGGAGAGTCGATGGACATGAGTCAACAACCTGTTCCCAGAACGGCTTCGCAAGAACGGAAGACCGCAGAAACGGCCATTCGAGTGCAATGGGGGCTCGACGGGTGCGGTACCAATCAGATTAAGACCTCGATTCCATTTTTAGATCACATGTTGAATTTGTTCGGTAAACATGGATTTTTTGATCTCACGGTGGAAGCGAAAGGCGATATCGAAATTGATGACCATCACACGATCGAAGACGTGGGTATTGTCATGGGGCAAGTCCTCACTAAGGCCCTTGGCACGAAAGAGGGCATTTCGAG
>DOFS01000321.1:0-3042 GCA_003523945.1 Nitrospiraceae bacterium
CCACGCTGTATGGATTAATTCCTCAAACCTATTGCGGGCAGTCTGTTGCAGCAATCAGCGCCAAATGCACCAATCGGCCCGGCCTCGTTGGAGATCTGGATCCCTTAGACATTTGCGTCCTGACTGAGAAAAGCATTATTCATGGAGACGTCCTGCTGCAAGCCATTCCGATTGGCGGCTTGCGTATGATCGATGGGGAAGAAGCCGATGATAAAATTGTGGGGGTCCTCAAGGGCGATGCCCTCCATGAACAATGGACGGATATTAAAGCCTGTCCGATCCACTTTGTGGAACGCCTCATGCATTACTTCCTAACCTACAAAGATGCTCCGGGCTCGCAAAAAAAGAATTGCGAAATCACCCATGTGTATGGCCGCGAAGAGGCCCATGAGGTGATCCGCCGCAGTCAACAAGATTACACCGCGAAATATGGACACCTCCAAGCCCAACTTACAAAACCCCGTCACGCACTGAATTAAAGAGCCGGCCCATCGCACACCCAATTTTCGAAAAAAGGTTCATACAGCTTACGTTCAGCGACGACTCTCCTACTCATAATCTTCGATTTCTGATAGTTTTCGATCGCTCCCTCCCGATCTTCACCCCTGCCCTCTTGAAGCGACGGCCCAACGGCAGCATAATGGGCCTATCAGTCCATCCACTGAAAAAACCAAGTTTTTGAGAGTGTCTCAAACGAAACAAGGAGGAACAGCCCTAATGAGTGAAAATATTGAAACCCTGCAACATGAAACCCGGGTCATTCCTCCCCCACCGGACTTCAAAGCCCACGCACATATTCAAAATTATGAAACCGCCTACAAGCAATCCATTGCAGACCCTGAAACGTTCTGGGATGGCGTGGCAAAAGAGCTGCACTGGTTTTCACCTTGGAACAAAGTCCTAGAGTGGAACTATCCCTGGGCCAAGTGGTTCGTCGGAGGCACCTGTAATATTGCCTACAACTGTCTGGATCGCCATGTTCAAACCTGGCGAAAAAACAAAGTGGCCGTCATCTGGGTGGGAGAAGAAGGTCAGGAACGCATCCTGACCTATGGCGAATTATACCGGCAGGTCAACAAATGCGCCAATGCCCTCAAAAGCCTGGGACTACAAAAAGGCGACAGGGTCACGATCTATCTCCCGAAAATCCCCGAGCAAATTGTGGCCATGCTGGCCTGTGCCCGCATCGGGGTGATTCATTCGGTGGTATATTCCGGTTTTAGCGCCACCGCGTTGGCCACACGCATTCATGACTGCGAATCGCGAGTGGTCATTACCGCGGATGTAGGCTATGACCGCAGCAAAAAAATCCCCCTGAAACCGGTCGTCGATGAAGCGGTCGCCAAATGCCCGACTGTAGAAAAAGTCATTGTCGTCCAACGGGAACCATCAGCAACCCCGCTCCAAGCCCCCAAAGAATTGGATTGGGAAGAGTGGATCAAAGATCAATCCGCAAAGTGTGAGGCCGAACCCTTAGACTCTGAAACTCCACTCTACATTCTGTATACCTCAGGGACCACGGGAAAACCCAAAGGGGTGGTCCATGTTCACGGCGGGTACATGGTGGGGACCTACATCACCACCAAATATGTCTTCGACCTCAAAGACGAAGATGTCTATTTTTGCGTGGCGGATCCGGGATGGGTCACCGGCCACAGCTATATTGTCTATGGCCCGCTTTTAAACGGCGCCACCATTCTCACGGCGGAAGGCAAACCCGACTATCCCAATCCCGGACGATGGTGGGATCTAATCGAACGCTATGGGGTCTCGATTTTCTATACCACGCCGACCGCTATTCGTCTGCTCATGAAATTCGGCGAGGACTGGCCAAAAAAATACGATCTCTCTTCGCTCAGAGTCTTAGGATCGGTGGGTGAACCGATTAATCCGGAAGCGTGGGAATGGTTCCATCGGGTGACTGGTGGCACAAAACCCATTATGGATACCTGGTGGCAAACGGAAACGGGCATGATCATGGTCACCCCCCTCCCCTCAGTGCCCCTGAAACCGGGCTCGGCCACGCGTGGCTTTTTGGGCATCGAAGCGGATGTCATGGACCGCGAGGGCAAGACTGTGGAGCATGGCGGAGGGTTTGCGGTTATCAAAAAACCCTGGCCCTCGATGATGCGCACCATCTACAAAGAGCCGGATCGGTACCTCCTGTATTGGAATACCATTCCCGGCGTCTATACCGCCGGCGATGTGTGCCATAAGGATGAAGACGGCTACTTGTGGTTTATGGGGCGGGCGGATGATGTCGTAAAAGTCGCCGGAAACCGGATTGGGACGGCAGAGGTGGAAAGCGCCCTAGTCAGCCATGAGGCGGTAGTGGAAGCGGCCGTCATCGGCAAACCACATCCGACCGCCGGAGAACAAATCAAAGCCTTTGTGATTCTGAAACAAGGTCAGCAGGAATCGCCCGATCTCATCAAACGTCTGCAGGATCATGTCTTACAGGAATTAGGCAAAATCGCCGTCCCACGGGAAATTGACATTGTCACATCGCTCCCCAAAACCCGGTCCGGCAAAATCATGCGCCGCGTCCTAAAGGCCAAAGAGCTCGGCCAGGATCCTGGAGACATCTCAACTCTTGAAGAATAGGAAAAATGTATGGGGAAAAAGAAGTCCTCTTGGGGGGATAAAATCAGGAATGCTATTGACCTAAGCGCTCTTTGAGCTGACGAACATCAAGTTTATCTTTTTCCCGCCCAGTGGCCTCCTTATTTTGGATAAGGTGCCCTTTGGAAAAAAATGGAATCATGAGGCCTTCCAACTCGACCTGTTCTTTGTCTTTATAGGCTTCGACAAAGTCAACTCCGTCAATACTAGGAGTGTTGAATAATAAGGATCTTCAAGGGCAAATTTGCTCAGGATTAGATTACTCATTAAAGGCTCCGGGTCGGTTCAAAAAAGTCCGTCCAGCCAGGCCGCAGCCGTTTTTACGCGCGGAGGGTACGCGTAGTACGTGAGCACGGAAAAATTGCGAGAACGCCGCTGGCGGCTTTTTTCAACAGACCCATGATATTCGCGAAGGCTACC
>DOFS01000321.1:3190-3584 GCA_003523945.1 Nitrospiraceae bacterium
ATACCAGGTTCCATAAAGGTTTGCGGAGTTAGGGAGGAAATAGGTGCCCCGAATGCTATCAAAGAATCGTAGATTCGCTTTGAATTCTCATTCGAACATTCAACCCAGACATCAACGTCACCCGTCGCTCGGGGATATCCATGAACCCCCAACGCATAAGCCCCAACCACCAGGAATTTAACCCTGTTGGCGAGTAAGAGAGACAACATTTCTTTGTAGTCTTCGTTGAACATGCTCAGGATCCAACAGGCTCCAAATTTCCGACGTCAAATCCCAGATCATGAGTAATCGTTCCGCAGGCAATGCCTGAACGAAATCATCATCAGGATCGGATAAGTGTTTTAGCACCACATGCCGCCGATTCATTTTCATAAGAGAAATTATACCCGATAAA
>DOFS01000321.1:3678-3802 GCA_003523945.1 Nitrospiraceae bacterium
AAGAGAAATTATACCCGATAAAAAAATTTAACCATAGAGAAATCCAAATAAATTTGGAGTTTTTCTCAAAGTTGGACTCTTGTAATGGAACACCATTTCAGGCGTTGTAAGCTTCCCCGTCAAG
>DOFS01000119.1 GCA_003523945.1 Nitrospiraceae bacterium
CGCACCATCTGATGGTGACCGGTTGATCGAGGTGAGGGTGAATGATGGCACCACGGACAGCGCTGCGGCACGCACGACCATCAACGTGGACCCTGCCAATGACCAGCCTGTCTTCGGCGGCCTGGACAACACGCCTACCTTCACCGAAGGCGGTGCGCCGGTGGTGCTCGACAGCAATGCCACGATCGCCGACGCTGAACTGGATGCCGCCAATGATTACAACGGCGCCACACTCACCTTGGCCCGGAACGGCGGGGCCAATGCGGAGGATGTGTTCGCTGAAAGTGGCACGCTGAGTACCCTGACCGAAAGCGGCAGCCTGGTTGTTGGCGGTACGGCCATCGGCACCGTCACCACCAACAGCGGTGGGACATTGGTCCTCACTTTCAACAGTAACGCCACCACCGCCCTGGTCAGCAGTGCCCTGCAGCAAATCACCTATGCCAATAGCAGCAGCAACCCTCCGGCCAGCGTGCAGGTTGATTTTGTGATTAACGACGGCAACTCGGGGGGACAAGGCAGCGGCGGCGCGCTGAGCGGTACGGGATCCATTACCATCACGATCAACGCCATCAATGATCCTCCGACGGTTGACCTGGATGCCAACGACAGTTCCGGCGCCACCGGCAACGACTATATCGTTACGTTCACTGAAGGGGGCGGGCCGATTGGCATCGCCGATAGTGACACGGATCTGGTGGATCCGGATAGCAGCACCTTCGCCTATGTGAAACTGGGCGTGAGCGGTCTGCTGGACGGCAATGCCGAGACACTCGTGCTCGACGGCAATACCTTTATCCTGGGGACCGCGGTGGCCGGTCAGGACACCACAGGCGGAAATTATCACGTGGTGCTCGCCACGGGTGCCGGAACAGCCACTGTCACAATTACCAAACAGGGCGGTGGCACGTTTTCGGAAATCGAGACGGAAACGCTGATCAAAGCCATTCAGTATCAACACACGGATTCGCTTGATCCCACCGACGGCGATCGACTGATTGACGTCATCGTCAATGATGGCAACTCGGACAGTAATGCGGCCCGCTCCACGATCAACGTCAATCCGGTCAATGACCCGCCGGTAGCCGTGGCAGACGGCTTTACCGTCAACGAAGGCTCAACCACCAGGTTGAATCTTTCCAACAATGATAGCGATCCCGACGACGGCCTCGATCTGACCAGCATCACCATTCTCTCGGGACCGACGAACGGTTCCATTGCGAGCATTAATCCTGATGGGACGGTGGATTACACACACGATGGCTCCGAAACCCTTTCCGACAGCTTCACGTATACGATCCGGGATCTCTCCGGCCTTACCTCGAATACGGTCACGGTGGACTTGACCGTGACACCGGTCAACGATGCTCCCATTGCGGTGGCCGACAGCTTTACCGTCAATGAAGGGGCGACCACCATCCTGAACCTTTCCAACAATGATACCGATCCCGATGACGGGCTGGATCTGACCAGCATCACCATTGTTTCCGGCCCCACGCATGGCACCATCACCAGCATTAATCCTAATGGGACGGTGACGTATACCCACGATGGCTCCGAAACCCTCACGGATAGCTTTACGTATACGATCCGTGATCTAGCCGGTGCTATCTCGAACACCGTCTCGGTGAGCTTGACCGTCATTCCGGTCAACGATGCCCCCGTCATCACCTCAAATGGGGGTGGCGCCACCGCGAATGTTTCCGTTGTCACGGGCACCACGGCGGTGACTAATGTCGATGCCACAGATGCAGAGAGCAACCCGTTGACCTACAGCATTATCGGCGGTGCCGATGCGGCATTGTTTACCATCGATCCCGTGACCGGGGTCCTCACCTTTATCACCGCTCCTGATTTCCAGGCACCGGGCGATGTCGGGGCCGACAACATCTATGACGTGATCGTCCAGGTCTCCGACGGCATCGCCGTCGACATGCAGGCCATTGCCGTCACCGTCACCGACATCCCACCGGCAATTTTTATCCCTCCTCCGCCGTCTCCTTCACCCACAACGGATCCCCCACCGAGAGAACCAGGCGGAGAGCGCGCGGAGGACCAGGCGCCGGTCAATGGGGGAAGTGTGGATCCCAGCTCACCAGGAACGCCACCTGAGGGCGGGCAGAGCTCAACCACCAATGGCCCCAGAGAGCCGGACCCGGGGAATATCGCAGGAACACACGAATTGCCTGCGAAGCAACAGGATGAAGAACGCACGGACATCGTGCAGAAGGTGAATGACATCTGGAGTCTGCTAAGAAAGCCCCTTGACATCACAGCCCTCAAGAGTGAAATCCGCTCATTACTGCACAGAGCCGGATTCCTTCAGGACCTGGATCGCGTCCGGAGCGATGTTCAGGAGGTCTCGGCCACCGAAAAGGCCTATTTGGCCTCCAGCATTGCCGTGTCCACCGGCCTGTCAATCGGCTATGTCATCTGGCTTCTTCGAAGCGGGGTATTGCTGACCGCCCTGCTCTCCTCCGTGCCTGCCTGGCAGTTTGTCAATCCGCTGTTGGTGCTCGATTCGGCTGCGAAGAAGAAACGCCAAAAGGATCAGAAAGACGGGAAAGACGATTCGGTGGAGTCGCTGTTTGAGAAACCCACGGCGGCGGCCGATACAATTGAAACGAAGGACAGACTTGTGCCCAAGACACGGAAGGTCCTACAGCTCTGGCGCACCGAGATATGAAAATCTTCTCACTTTCGACAAAATCCCGCATGGCAATCGGCCAGGTCAGTCTCCTTGTCAGCATACTGCTGACCGCGAGTTTGTTTGGCCTGATGCCGGACCGGGTCTCAGCCATTCGTGAAGGACGTGCGGCTCTGGCCGAGGCCATCGCGGCCAATAACTCGATTCTGATTACCCAGGAGGATGTCGACCGCTTGGAGGGAATTTTGCAATTGGTCGTGGACCGGAACCCGGACCTCCTGTCTGCCGGATTGCGAATGGAATCCGGGCTTCGGCTTGTCTCCATAGGGGATCATGAGAAACATTGGCGGGACGACAATTCGGAGTATTCTTCTAATACCCAGGTGACGGTGGCGATTTGGGAAGGGGAAGACAAATGGGGCCAGGTCGAATTGCGGTTCAGTCCCCTGAGTGATGAAGGCTGGATGGGATTGCTCACCGGCCAACAGACGCAATTACTCCTGTTCGTTGCCCTGATGTGTTTCATGGGTTTTTATGTCTATTTGGGGAAAATGTTGAAGCAGCTCGATCCCTCACAGGCCGTACCGGAACGTGTACGATCCGCTCTGGATACCATGGCCGAAGGGCTTCTGGTGCTCGACAACCAGGAGCAAATCATGCTGGCCAATCGCGCCTTTGCCTCCTTGTTGACCACGACCCCGGAGGCGCTTTTGGGTCGAAAAGTTGGAGATTTTCCTTGGTCTGACATCGAAGGCCATCCATTAGCCTTGGGGACGCACCCCTGGCATGTTGCATTAAACTCGGGAGAGGCACAAAAGAACGAACGGGTCCGATTGACCCTGACGGACGGCACAAGGCTGACCTTCATGATTAACTGCTCTCCCATCCTGGGAAGCGGAGCCAAAAATGTCGGCGTTCTGGTCAGCTTTGACGATGTCACGCAATTAGAAGAAGCCGAAATCGAGTTACTGAAGTCCAAGGAGGCGGCCGTGGCGGCCAACCAGGCCAAGAGCGCCTTTCTGGCCAATATGAGTCATGAGATTCGCACGCCGATGAATGCCATTCTGGGTTTCACAGAACTGCTGAAGCGTGGCTTCGGCCGTGACTCCATTGAAACCCGCAAACACCTGGAGATCATTCATTCCAGCGGAAAGCATCTACTTGAACTTATTAACGACATCCTGGATCTCTCCAAGGTCGAATCAGGTCGCCTGGAGATAGAACGGGTGCCATTCAATCCCTACCTCGCCATCCAGGAAGTCGTCAGAGTCCTGGGCGTCAGAGCTCGCGAGAAGGGCATCACACTCGAGTTTAAGGTACGGGATAACGTCCCGGAAACCATCATCAGCGACCCGGGCCGGATACGTCAGATTGTGACCAACCTCGTGGGGAACGCGGTGAAATTTACTGAGCGCGGCGGAGTCACGGTGACCGCGCACGCCGAACAGGTGGCCGGAGACATGCTCCGGTTTCATATCGATGTCGCGGACACGGGTATTGGAATGCATCCGGAAGCTACCAGTCGTATTTTTGAAGACTTTGTCCAGGCCGATGCCTCGGTGACCAGGAAGTTTGGTGGAACCGGTCTGGGATTATCTATCAGCCGCAAATTTGCACGGGCGTTGGGGGGAGACATTATGGTGGAAAGTGAGCCGGGCGTGGGCAGCGTGTTCCGGATTACCCTGGACGCCGGAAATGCGGTGGAGGTGCCATGGGTGACACCCGAACAGGCCCTCGCGGTCGTCGATCCCATCCTGATGCAGGAACGCACAAACTGGGTCTTTCCCGCAGCCAGGACCCTGGTCGTGGATGATGGCCCCGAAAACCGGGAATTTGTCAAAGTGGTCCTGGAGGATTATGGCCTGACGATTGACGAAGCCTGCAATGGTCGGGTGGGTGTGGAAATGGCCATGGCCACTGATTACGACATCATTCTCATGGATGTGCAAATGCCGGAAATGGACGGGTTCACCGCAACCCGCACGATACGCAATAGGGGACTGAACACCCCGATTCTCGCGCTCACCGCGAACGCTATGAAGGGCTTTGAGCAGGAGCTCTTTGACGCCGGATATTCTGATTACCTGACCAAACCGATCGATATTGATCGCTTCGTTTCTACCGTCGCCCACCTCCTCCAGGCGCAGCCGGGCAATGCGCCAACCACTAAATCGATTCTGCCGGCAACGACGGAAACCCAAGAAACGCCGGTCCAGGATTTTTCACCCATTGAGTCCAAGTTAGGGGCGACCAACCCGAAATTTGCCAATGTTATCTCGCGTTTTGTGGGCCGCCTGGGCGAACAACTCCATGCGATGGATGCGGCCTATGCAAATCGGGATATGGAAGCCCTGGCCAAACTGGCTCATTGGCTAAAGGGTGCGGGTGGCACTGTAGGGTTCGATGTGTTGAACACGCCGGCTGCCGAACTAGAAGCTGCGGCCAAGAAAGCAGATCTGACAGCCATTGAACGGAACCTTCAACAGCTTCACCATCTGGCGTCACGAATCGCTCCTGATGATCGGGGCACCCAGCCAGAAAGAGAAGTGGAGGCGCCCTCTTCATGCAAGTCTGTCGGATAAAGCCCCGGCAGCCATTGGCATCACAGGGGGCAGGCCCTGCCCTCCACCCGCTCAGCGGATATGGAGGGCTCTCGATCCGTCCATACAGGATCGGCCACCATTTTTACTTAATTTTCACCTTAGAATGACCGAAAAACTGGTCATGCTGCCTAAAAACAACCTTGGCTTGACAGCCGGGATGCCGGCTTGTCCAACGTAAAAATCATCGCGACATGGAAACAGAACCCGAAGATCAGAGCGCAGTGCAATCACCGAACGACGACGGACTGCGCATGGTGAAACCCGTGTTCAATGAATTGGGATGCGATACGAACTCACTGACTCAGGCCACCATCATGATGGTCGACGACGAGCCCACGACCATGGAGATCATGCGGGCCTATCTGGAAGATGCCGGGTATCAACACTTTGTGCTCATCGAACACTCCTCTCTGGCCATGGAGGCCATTAAGGAGAGGCGGCCTGACATCTTGCTCCTTGATTTAATGATGCCGGAGGTCCCAGGCTTTCAAATTCTGGAGCAGGTGAGAGCGGATTCCCATCTGATGCACCTCCCTGTCATTATCCTCACCTCTTCCACGGATGCACAGACAAAACTCCAGGCCCTCGACAAAGGTGCCACGGATTTCCTGGGCAAGCCGGTTGATTCCAGTGAATTAAAATTGCGGGTACGCAACACGCTCGCCGCCAGAGCCTATCAGAATCAATTGGCTTACTATGATGCGTTGACGAAGTTACCGAACCGGAGCTTGTTTCTTGACCGGTTGACCTGGTTCCTCCAGCGTGCCGAACGTCATCACGAGAATCTGGTGATGTTGCACATCTCGTTCAATCAGTTTAAGCGCGTGTCCAATACCTTAGGCCCGCAGGTCGCCGACCAGGTGATCACGCAGATCGCTGAGCGGATGAGTGGCTGCATTCGTCGCTCAGATCTGTTTGGGCGTGGGATCACGGATGCGAGTGAGTTGGACAGCTTATTTCGAGTGGACAGTGATGAATTCTCGCTGTTGTGTCCGACCATGGCTCATACCGAATACGCCACCAAGCTTGCCTCCCGGATACTGAAGGTCATGGAACGTCCGTTTGATGCCAATGGGACCGAGGTCTATATTTTTCCCAGTATCGGTATTGCGAGTTACCCTGCGGATGCCACAGATTTGATGACCCTCATCCAATGCGCCGTCGGGGCGAGTGCTCAGGCCAATTTTCACGGAAAGGGAGGTTTCCATTTTTATTCGAGCGACCTGAATTCTCAAAGCTTGGAGCGGCTGCAAATGGAAACAGACTTGCGCCATGCCATTGAGGGTAACCAACTACTGTTGCACTATCAGCCGAAGGTTGAGGTGAAGAGCGGTCGGATCATCGGGGTTGAAGCATTGGTTCGATGGCAGAAACCCGACGGCACGTTCATCTTCCCGGATCAATTTATTCCCTTAGCCGAAGAGACGGGCCTGATCATCCCTCTTGGTGAATGGGTGCTCAAAGAAGCCTGTGCGCAATTGGCACGCTGGCAGGCCCAGGGAATATGGATCCAGGTTGCGGTGAATGTATCCGCGAAACAATTCAATGACGGCTATCTGGTGCACCTGGTGAGAGATACGTTGAACAGCATGGGAGTCAATCCAAAATATTTGACGCTCGAACTGACGGAAAGCCTGTTAATGGAAAACGCTGAGCAGGCGGTGGAAACCTTGAATCACCTGATGGCCTTGGGGCCAAAGATCTCCATGGATGACTTCGGAACCGGATACTCCTCTCTCAGTTATTTGAAACGTCTGCCGATTCATGAGTTAAAAATCGACCGCTCTTTTTTGACCGATATTACCACTGACCCGGAAGCCAGGGCCCTGGTCTCGGCCATGATCTATTTGGCACATGAGTTTTCTTTGACTGTCGTCGCCGAAGGGGTGGAGGTTCAGGAACAGCTTGATCTCCTGATCAGTCTGGATTGCGACCAATACCAGGGCTATTTCTTTAGTCGCCCGGTCAAGGTGGAGGATCTGGCCCCCCTCCTGCCTGCCATATGCACTACAGTCCAGGCTTAGAACTCACGATATCGCCAAATTATTCGCTGCCAATCATCACCCTTTCTCGCTAACACCCCCTCCATGACCCACCTTCTATCGTCTTTCCGGCGATTCGTCTCCCCCGCCAACTCACCATGCGCGTGCCAAGGAACTCCCTGCGTAAGGGCTTTTTTTGCGACCTTCGCATGATCTCAATACCCATCAAAGACGACAGAGCAACCTGACGAAAACTGCCTGAAACGTCAGGGATATCTAAAGACCTGAGGAACCGGGAAGTCCTGGAAATCCTGGACCCCGAG